>CAZAOJ010000010.1:0-43242 GCA_964486745.1 uncultured Arcobacteraceae bacterium | reverse complement strand
CTGATCCAATTATGTTTGGTCATGCATTTACTGTATTCTTCCAAGAAGTATTTGACAAATATGCAGATGTTTTTGCTGAGTTAAATGTTAATCCAAATCAAGGTATGAGTGATTTAGAGAAAAAAATCGCTGGTCATGCAAAAGAAGCTGAAATTAAAGCAGCTTTCCAAGCAGTAGTAGAATCTGATAATCCAGAAATTGCTATGGTTGATTCTGATAAAGGAACTACAAACTTCAACGCTTCAAATGATGTTATTATTGATGCATCTATGCCTGTTGTTGTAAGAGAAGGTGGTAAACAATGGAATAGAAATGGTGATGCTGTTGAGTGTGTTGCAGTTATTCCTGATTCTACATACGCAATGTTCCATGAAGAGATGGTAGCTGATTGTGTTAAAAATGGTCAATACGATGTAACAACAATGGGTTCTATGGCAAATGTTGGTCTTATGGCTCAAAAAGCTGAAGAGTATGGTTCTCACCCTACTACATTTGAATTAGCTGAAGCTGGAACTGTAACAGTTACAGCAGAAGATGGAACTCTTTTAATGAGCTTTGAATGTGAAGCTGGTGATATTTGGAGAATGTCTAGAGCTAAAGATATCCCAATTAAAGATTGGATTAGATTAGCTGTTGAAAGAGGTCAAATTGAGCAAGTTCCTGTTATTTTCTGGTTAGATAAAAACAGAGCTCATGATGCACAAATGATCGCTAAAGTTGAAAAATATCTTCCAGAATTTGATACAGAAGGTTTAGATATTCAAATTATGGATGTAACATCTGCAACTAGATTTACAAATGCAAGAGTAAGAGAAGGTAAAAATACAATCGCCGTAACTGGAAATGTATTAAGAGATCACTTAACTGATATGTACCCTATTTTAGAGCTAGGAACTTCTGCAAAAATGTTATCAATCGTTCCATTATTAGCTGGTGGAGGATTATATGAAACTGGTGCTGGTGGATCTGCTCCTAAACATGTTGATCAATTCTTAGCTGAAGGTCACTTAAGATGGGATTCATTAGGTGAGTTCTTAGCACTTGCAGAGTCTTTAAGATTTATTGCTAGAAAACATGATTCTAAAGAATTAGCTGCTGTTACAGCTGCACTTGATGTTGCAAATGACGGTTACTTAGACAATAATAAAGCACCATCTAGAAAATGTGGAGAGCCAGATAATAAAGCTTCTCACTTTTTTGTAGCACAATACTGGGCAGATGCATTAGCTTCTCAAACAGAAGTACCTGCACTAGCAGAAAAATTTGCTCCTGTTGCAAAAGCATTAAAAGAGAATGAAGAAACAATTATCTCTGAACTTTTATCAGTTGAAGGTAAAGCACAAGATATTGGTGGATACTATCACCCAGATGATGCTAAAGCTGAAGCTGCTATGAGACCATCTGCAACATTAAATAATATTATCAACAATATATAATTTAATTAAATATAAACTAAAAAGGTCAAGTTAATACTTGACCTTTTTTTATGCCTTATATAATATTGTTGTTACATTTTGTTCCATCTATTTCCTCAATTTCTTCATTATAAACAAATTTTTAGAATCATTTGGATATCTTATATAGTTAAATATTAATATATTTTTAACTACAAAATATAATACAAGAGTAAAAGGAGTCATATGAGAGGTAAAAGAGTAGCAATTGTTGGTGTAGGAAATGTTGGTTCTAGTGTAGCATATAGTTTGGTAATGAGCGGTTCATGTCATGAAGTTATGTTAAGAGCAAATAATGTTGACAAAGCTAGAGGACTTGCACTTGATATGTCTCAGGCTTCTCAAGCAGCTAGAAAGCATACAATTGTAAGTGTTGCTGAAACACTAGAAGATGTAAAAGATTGTGATGTTATTGTTATTACTGCAGGAAGTCCAAGATTACCAGGTATGAGCAGAGATGACTTATTACTTAAAAATGCAACTATTATGAGAGACCTTATGCGTAGTTTAAAAGTAACTTCACCTAATGCAATTATTATTCCTGTATCAAATCCACTTGATGCTATGGTATATGTAGCACTGAAAGAATCTGGTTGGAGTAGAAATAGAGTTCTTGGTATGGCTGGAATTTTAGATAGTGCAAGAATGGCTCACTTCGTATATGAAAAACTTGGATATGGTACTGGACAAATCAGATGTTCTGTTATGGGTGGTCATGGTGATGATATGGTTCCACTTCCAAGATTTTCTACAGTTGCAGGTGTTCCTTTAACTGATCTACTTTCTTGGGATGATATTAATGAAATTATTGAAAAGACTAAAAATGGTGGAGCAGAGATTGTTGGTCTTTTAAAAGATGGAAGTGCTTACTATGCACCTGCAAAATCAGCTGCACTTATGGTTGAAGCTGTACTAAGTGATAAAAAACAAATATATCCTTGTGCAGTAATGCTTGATGGTGAATATGGTTATAAAGATGTAGTAAGTGGTGTTCCTGTAATGATTGGAGCAAATGGTGCAGAAAAAATTATTGAAGCAAATCTAAATGATGACCAAGATAGAAAATTTGCAAAATCTGTTGGAAGTGTAAGTGAATTAGTAGAAGCACTATATACAAATGGATTTTATGATAAATAATTCAAAACCTCTTTAAATCTTATTAAAAAAGCGATTATCTATTTTGATAATCGCTTTTTTATTTCTATGTATCAAATTGTTACAATTAATTGTAACTTATATAAATATATTATATAAAAAATATAATCTTAATTTATTTATTGTTATTTTTAGTAATACTTGTTATAAGTTATCATACAAACATGGAGGAAACAATGATTGAAAATGATGTAGTTTCGACCGATATACTTATTATTGGAGGAGGACCTGCTGGATTATCTACAGCAATATCTCTTGCTGATAAGCTAAAGCAAAAAGGTCAAAATAAACGAATATTACTAATTGAAAAAGGTAATTCAATTGGTTCTCATATACTTTCTGGTGCTGTTATACGACCAAAAGTATTTAAAGAATTATTAACAACAGGTGAATTTGATGGTATCCCATTTGAAGCAGCTGTAAACGATGATGTAACTATAAAATTAAATGAAGATGGTACTAGCTATACTTTACCATTTCATCCACCATATATGTCAAATGATGGAAATTATGTAGCATCACTGGGAAAAGTATGTAAATATTTAGCAACTTTAGCTGAGGATAGAGGAGTAGAGATATATACAGGGTTTTCTGTAGATTCAGTTATATATGAAGATGGTAAAGTTGTAGGTGTTAAAACAAAAGACACAGGTGTAGATCATCATGGAGTTAAACAAAAAAACTACCAAGAAGGTACAATAGTAAAAGCTTCAATTACAATTTTAGCAGAAGGTACAAGAGGAAGTTTGGCTAAAACTGTTATTGATAAACTCAATCTAGATAATGGAAAAAATCCTCAAATTTATTCTTTAGGAATAAAAGAGATTTGGCAAATGCCAAAAGGTAGTGTAAAAGCTGGTAGTGTTAAACATACTTTTGGATATCCACTAAGAGACAAGCAAGAATTTGGTGGTGGATTTATTTATGGTATGAAAGATGATAAATTAGCTGTTGGTTTAGTAATTGGTTTAGATTACAAAGATCCATCATTTGATCCACATGCAGCTATGCAAATTTGGAAAACACACCCTGAAGTTAAAAAGATGATTGAAGGTGGAAGCGTAGTTGAAGCTGGAGCTAAAACACTACCTGAAGGTGGTTGGAACTCTGTACCAAAATATTATGATGATAATTTAATGATTGTAGGAGATAGTGCAGGATTCTTAAGTACTGCAAGATTAAAAGGTATTCATTTAGCAGTTCGTTCTGGTATTTGTGCAGCTACAACTGCAGCAAATGCATTAGACAAAGAGGATACAAGTAAAGAATCATTAAAAGAATATGAAAATTTAGTAAATGAAAGTTTTATATATCAAGAGTTATATCCAACTAGAAACTTTAGAGCAGTAATGAATGATGGTATGATTTTAGGTGGAGCTAAAATGGGTATACAACTTCTAACTGGTGGAGCATGTTTATTTGTTCCAAAAGTTGAAAATGATTATGAAACAACATTAACTATAGAAGAGTTTTCTAAAACTGGTAAAGAGACTTTTAAAGAAAGATTTAAAGATAAACTTGAGTTTGATAAAAAACTAACATTTGATAAAGTTACAACAGTTTATCAATCAAAAGCAATGCATGATGAAGTTCAAGTTCCACATCTGCATATTAAAGATGAAAAAGAGTTCCAAAATTCAAACATAGAAAAATATGGACTTGCATGTGCATCATTATGTCCTGCAGAAGTTTATGAACTTCATTTAGATAAACAAGGTAATAAAAGTTTAAGATTGCATGCTGAAAATTGCGTTCATTGTAAAACTTGTGATATTAAAGCACCAAATGGTGCAATTACATGGACTACACCTTATGGTGGAGATGGTCCAGATTATGATGCGATGTAAGGAGAAAAAAATATGGCTTTAACAATAATTAGTTTAATGAAACAAGTTCCTCTTCCATCTGAGATGAGAATGGGTGAAGATGGTTTAATGGATAGAACAAAGGCAAAATCTATTATTAATATAGATTGTTCTTATGCTCTTGAAGCTGGTCTTCAAATGAAAAGTGAATATCCTGAAGATGCAAAACTTATAGTATGTTCTATGGGTCCACCATCTTTTGAAGAATCTTTGAAAAAAGCAATATCTATGGGATATGATGAGGCTTATTTATTAAGTGATAGAAGATTGGGTGGATCTGATACTTATGCAACAGGATTAGCAATATCAACTATGCTTAGACACTTAGGATATGGTAAAGGTTTAAATGAAAACTTTATAATAGTTGCAGGTCGTCAAACATCTGATGGAGATACAGCTCATGTTCCTTCTCAAGTAGCAGAGAATCTTGATATCCCACAAGCAACTTTTATAGAAACAGCAGATTTAATTGATGGACATATTGAAGCAAAAAGAATTATTGAGGGTGGTTATCAAATGATGAAACTACCACTTCCTTGTACTTTATCTTTTACTCCAACAGGGATAGCTCCAAGAAGAGCAACTTTAAGTGGTGCAATAAAAGCTAGAGATGCTCAAGTTACTATGTTAAATATAGATGATATTAATTTAGATGATAAAAATATTGGTTTAAGTGGAAGTCCTACAATTGTAGCAAAAGTAGCTAATATAAAAAGTGAACGAGCTCCTATTAAAATGGCAAACGGACATAATGAATCTGAACTTGTTGATGATTTAATCAAAAATATAAAATCTGGAAAAAATACTTTAGAAGTAAAAGAGAAAAAAGCAGCTAAAGAGAAGAAAAAACCTGAAGGTTTTGAAACAGTTGATTTTAGAAATGGAGCTAAAGGGATATTAACTTGGGCAGAGGTTGTAAATGGTAAAATATCAAGACCATCATTAGAACTTCTAACTCCAGCAAAAGATTTAGCAAACTCTTTGGATGAAGATACAAAAGTTACTACTTTACTAATAGGTCATAATATTGGTGATTTAGCAAAAGAGCTTATATCTTATGGTGCAAATGAAGTAATTGTTGTAGATGATCAAAGACTTGAGGAGTATAGAATTTTACCATTCTCTTCAATTTTTGCACAAGTGATTAAAGAAAGAAATCCTGAAATTGCTCTATTTGCCGCAACTACTGCTGGTCGTGAATTAGCTCCTAGAATTGGTGTTAAAACAGATTCTGGGGTAACTGCAGATTGTACAGCACTAGAAATTGGTGAACATATTGATAGAAAGAAAAAGACAATTTTTTCTCCAATTTTAGAATCAAGAAGACCAACTTATGGTGAATCAAAACTAGCTACAATTTTGGGATTTGTTTGTCCTCAAATATCAACTGCAAGAGCTGGAACATTTGAAGTTCCTACACTTGATGAGTCAAGAGAAGGAACCATTACAAACTTTACACCAAATCTTAATGATGAAGATTTTGTTACTCAAATCATTGAAACTGTAAGAGGTGAAGGTGGTCTGGCAAATCTATTTGAAGCTGATATCATTGTAACTGGTGGTAGAGGAACAGTAAGTGATGAGATGAAACTAATTAAAGATCTAGTAGAACAACTTAACAATCAAGGTATAAATGCAGAATGGGCAGTTAGTCGTCCTGTAGTTGATGAGGGATTATCTGAATATGCAAGACAAATTGGACAAACAGGAAAAACTGTAAGACCAAAAGTTTATATTGCTGTTGGAATTAGTGGTGCAGTTCAACATATAGCAGGTATGAAAGAATCAGAAACTATTATAGCAATTAATCACAATGCAAAAGAAACAATATTTCATAATGCAGATTTTGGTATTGTGGGGGAATATGAAGATATTTTACCAGAGCTTATAGATAAAGTAAAAAATGGATTTACTTTTGGTATAGAAATAAAAAAATAGGAGAGATAATAAATGGTAGGTAGAAAAGTAGGAATAGTAGGAGCTGGATTTGTAGGTGCAACTGCAGCGTATAGTTTAACTATGACAGGATCTTGTCATGAAGTTATCTTATATGATATAAATACTGATGTAGCAATTGGAAAAGCTATGGATATAGGACAATCAACAAACTATGCTCCAAAAGGTACAATTGTAACTGCAGCAAAAGATGCAAGTGATTTAAAAGGTTGTGATGTAATTGTTATAACTGCTGGAGTTCCAAGACGAAGTGAAATGACAAGAGCAGATTTACTTATGATAAATGCAAAAATCATGAAAGATGTTGTAAGTAATATTATGAAATATTCTCCAGAAGCTATTATTTTATGTGTTTCAAATCCATTGGATATCATGACTTATGTTATTCATAAGATGACAGGTTGGAATAGAAATAGAATTATTGGTATGGCTGGAGCTTTAGATGGTGCTAGAATGGCATATCAAATACAACAAACTGTAGGTTATGGTTCTGGACAAACAAGAGCTATGCTTATAGGTGATCATGGACAAAATATGATTCCTATGCCTGAAATATCTGCTGTTGGTGGAGTTCCACTAGATCAAATTATATCTAAAGAAGATATGGTAGGAATTATAGAAAGAACAAAAGATGGTGGAGCTCAAATAGTTAAACACCTTGGAACCAGTGCTTACTACGCGCCAGGTAGAGCAATATCAGTTATGGTTGAAGCAATTTTAGATGATAGTAGAATTGTAATGCCATCTTGTGTTATGCTTGATGGTGAATATGGATACAAAGATATTACTGTTGGTGTACCTGTTGTTTTAGGTGCAAATGGTGTTGAAAAGATTATTGAATTAGATTTAGATGAAGAAACAAAAGCTAAATTTAAAGTATCTGTTGATTCAATTCAAGAAGGTATTGATATATTAAAAGATGAAGGTTTCTTTAATAGTTAATATTACAATAATTCACAATAAAGGGTAAGCTTAATTGCTTGCCCTTTTTTTTACTAATAATTTAATATTATAATGCTAAAATGTAACATATAGTTATTAATGGAGTAATAAATGAGAGAAATACAATACAATGATATAGTAACAGCTATAAAAAATGTAATTATACATTGTGGTACAGTGTTACCACAAGATGCATATAAAGCAATAAAAGACGCACATGATAATGAAAAATCACCTGTAGCTAAAGAGGTTTTAGCACAGCTACTTAAAAATGCAGATATTGCAAAAGATGAAAAAAGACCTTTATGTCAAGATACTGGATTAGCAGTATTTTTTGTAAATGTTGGAGAAGAAGTTCGTGTAATTGGTGGGCTTTTAAGAGATGCTATAAATGAAGGTACTGAAAAAGGATATCAAGAAGCATATCTAAGAGCTAGTACTTGTGAACCATTTTCAAGATTAAACTTAAAAGATAAGATAGGTTATAACTTACCTGCAATTATTCACTTTGATATAGTTGCTGGTGATAAAATAGAGGTTGAATATGCTGCAAAAGGTGGAGGAAGTGAAAATGTATCTAGAGCTACAGTATTTCCTCCAGCTGCAGGAAAAGCTGGAATTATAGAGTATGTAAAACAAGTAATTAGTGATGCTGGTGGAAATCCATGTCCTCCTTTAACTGTTGGAGTTGGTATTGGGGGAACATTTGAAAAAGCTACAATCTCATCTAAACATGCACTTTTTAGAACAATTGGTAGTGTAAATGAAGATCCAGAAATGGCTGATATGGAACAAGAGATAAAAGATGAATTAAATAAACTTGGAATTGGTGCTATGGGTATGGGTGGAACTCAAACTGTATTAGCTGTTCATATTGAAGCAAATCCTTGTCATATTGCATCTTTACCTGTAAGTGTAAATGTTCAATGTCATAGTAGCAGACATGCACATATCACTATATAATTCAAAGGAAAACTAATGAGTAAAACTTATAATTTAACTACACCACTTACACAAGAGCAAACAAGAGAATTAAGAGCTGGTGATATAGTATATTTAAATGGTACAATTTATACTGCACGTGATGCAGCTCATAAAAGACTAGTTGATTTAATTGAAGCTGGAGAGGAGTTACCTTTTGATTTAAAAGGTTCTGTTATATATTTTGTAGGCCCTACTCCTCCAAAGCCAGGTGAACCAATAGGAAGTGCAGGACCAACTACTTCATATAGAATGGATTCTTACTCTCCTACTATGTTAAAACATGGAAGTCTTGGTATGATTGGTAAAGGTAAAAGATCTCAAGAAGTAAAAGATGCATGTAAAGAATATGGTGGTATCTATTTTGGTGCAACAGGTGGTGCTGGAGCTTTACTTGGTAAACAAATCACTTCTGCTGAAGTTATTGCATATCCAGAATTAGGACCTGAAGCTGTAAGAAAAATCACTGTAAAAGATTTTCCTGTAACAGTAATCAATGATACATATGGTGCTGATCTTTACCAAATTGGTAGAGAACAATACGAAGTAAAATAAAACTAACTTTACTATAGATGAGTTGAATTATCAACTCATCTTCTTACAAAATGACACACTTATAAATAAAAACTATTTTATAAATGTGTAAAAACTAAACATAACTTCCCCACTACAAATATAAACATATATTTAGATAATTTATTAAAATCTACTTCGCTATAATATTAAATGTAAATATCAAATCTTAATATAGGAGAGAACATGAATATTCATGAATATCAAGCAAAACAAATCTTTGCTAAGTATGGTGTTCCAACACCAAGAGGTATAATAGCCAATACACCAGATCAAGCCGTTGCAAACGCAGAAGAACTAGGTGGAAGTGTATGGGTTGTAAAAGCTCAAATTCACGCAGGTGGAAGAGGACTTGGTGGTGGAGTTAAATTAGCTAAATCATTAGAAGAAGTAAGAACTCTTGCAACAGAAATTTTAGGAATGACTTTAGTGACTCATCAAACTGGACCAGAAGGTAAACTTGTACAAAAAGTTTATATTGAAGAAGGTGCAGATATTAAAGATGAATTATATTTATCTGTTGTTTTAGATAGAGCTGCAGAGATGCCAATAATTATGGCTTCAACTGAAGGTGGAATGGATATTGAAACAGTAGCACATGAAACTCCTGAAAAGATTATTAAAATTGCAGTTGATCCTGCATTTGGATTCCAAGGTTATCACGGTAGAGAACTTGTTTTTGGTTTAGGAATTACTGATAAAGATGAACAAAAAAAGATGATAAACTTTGCAAAGTCTTTATATAAAGTTTATATGGAAAATGATGCAGAGATGATTGAGATTAATCCATTAATCAAAACAGGTTCTGGAGAATTCTTAGCACTTGATGGAAAAATGGGATTTGATGATTCAGCTTTAGGAAGACATCCTGATATTGAAGATATGAGAGATATATCTGAAGAAGATGAAGATGAGAGAGAAGCTAGTCAATATGGTTTATCATACATTGCACTTGATGGTGAAATTGGTTGTATGGTAAATGGTGCTGGTCTTGCTATGGGTACTATGGATACAATTAATTATATGGGTGGAACACCTGCAAACTTCTTAGATGTTGGTGGAACTGCAAATGCTCAAACTGTTGCAAAAGGATTTGAAATTATTCTTAAAAATCCAAAAGTAAAAGCTATTTTTGTAAATATTTTTGGTGGAATTGTAAGATGTGATAGAATCGCAAATGGTATTTTAGAAGCTACAAAACTTGTAGATGTAAATGTACCTGTAATTGTAAGACTTGATGGTACAAATGCAGCAGAAGCTGCAGTAATTTTAGATCAAGCAGGTATTGAAAATGTTATTAGTGCAACTGATTTAGGTGATGGTGCAAAAAAAGCTGTTGAAGCTGCTGCGGCACAATAAGGAGAATATTATATGTCAATTTTAGTAAATAAAGATACAAAAGTAATTGTTCAAGGTTTTACAGGTAAAGAAGGAACATTCCATGCTGAGCAATGTTTAGCTTATGGAACAAAAATTGTTGGTGGAGTTACACCAAACAAAGGTGGTCAAGAGCATTTAGGTAAACCTGTATTTAATACTGTAAAAGAAGCAGTTAAAAATACTGGTGCAACTGTATCTATGATCTTTGTTCCACCTGCATTTGTTGGTGATGCAGTAATGGAAGCTGCAGCGGCAGGAATTGAACTGGCAGTTATTATCACAGAAGGTGCACCAGTTAGAGATATGCAAGCAGCAAAAGCTTGTGCAGTAAAACATGGTATGAAAACAATAGGACCAAACTGTCCAGGTATTATCACTGCTGAAGAATGTAAAATTGGTATTATGCCAGGTTCAATTTTCAAAAAAGGAAATGTTGGACTTATCTCTAAATCTGGAACATTAACATATGAAGGTGCAAATCAAGTATGTAATGAAGGTTATGGTATCACAACTGCCGTTGGTATTGGTGGAGATCCAATTATTGGTCTTTCATATAAACAACTTCTTCCAATGTTTGAAGCAGATCCTGAAACTGAAGCAATTGTTATGATTGGTGAAATTGGTGGAGATCTTGAGATTCAAGCTGCAAAACTAATTAAAGAGCAGATTACAAAACCTGTTGTTGCATTTATTGCTGGTCAAACTGCACCTGCAGGAAAAAGAATGGGTCATGCTGGTGCTATTATCTCTGGAAGTGCAGGAACTGCTAAAGAGAAAATGGATGCACTAGAAGCTGCAGGAGTTAAAGTTGTAGTTTCTCCAGCAGAGATTGGAAAAGCTGTAAAAGAAGTATTATCTAAATAATATAATTTATACAACATTTATCAACTAAAAAGGTCATTGTTAATTCAATGGCCTTTTTTAATATCTATAACTTAAGAAATTTTAAATCTTATTTCGCTATAATTCGCAATATTATTATGAAGAAGGAATAAATATGAAAAAAACACTTATATCACTATCGTTGATCGCAGCAACGACAGTATTCGCAGCAAGTAGTGCTCCATACAATTTTGAAATCACTCCAACTATTGGAGGAACTCACTCAGAGGGTAATTTAGATTTAGAAGAAGCGCTAAACTATGGTATTAGATTTGGATTAAATAGAGATGATGATTGTCTTGTAGATCAATTTGAATTTGGTTATGAAAAATCTGATAACGTAGATGATGACTTAGCTGGATCTACAGCTCAATTTGATATTCAAAGATTTTTTGTAAATGCAGTAAAAATGTATGACACAGGTATTGATTCACTTAAATGGTATGGATTAGCTGGTCTTGGTTATGAAGATATTGATGCAGGTAGATATGCTGAAGATCCAAATAATGATGATGCAGGATTCTTCCAATATGGTGCAGGTTTAAGATATGAATTAGGTGGAGATTATAATCTTGCACTTAAAACTGATGTTAGACACCAAATCAAATTTGATCATGGTGAAAATAGCATGATATACACTGTTGGTTTAGCAATTCCATTTGGGAAAAAACCAGTTCCTGCTCCAGCTCCTGTAGTAGTTCCAGAACCAGCTCCAATGCCTGTTGCACCACCAGCTCCTGCACCAGTTTTAGATGGTGACAATGATGGTGTTATTGATGCAAATGACAAATGTCTAAATACTCCTGCTGGTGTTTTAGTAGATATGGATGGTTGTACAAAAATTTATAATATTAAAGTAAATTTTGATTCTGATAAAGCAGATATTAAACCAGAATTCCAAAGTGAAATTGATAAAGCTACTAAAATTATGAGTGAATATAAAGGTTACAGTGCAATTATTGCAGGTCACACTGATTCAACTGGTAGTGAAGCATACAATAAAAAACTATCTTTAAGAAGAGCTGATGCAGTTAAAAATGCTATGGTAAATCAAGGTGTAGAAGCTTCAAGACTTGAAACTGTTGGATATGGTGAATCAAATCCAATTGCTACTAATAAAACAAAAGAAGGTAGATACGAGAATAGAAGAATTGAATTAACTCTTCAAAAATAATTATACTTTCAATTTCAACAAAAGATTAAATATCTTTTGTTGAAATATATCACTTAAACTACACTAAAACATTCAACAAATTTAAACTTATATATCATAAAGTTACATAACATTTTTTACATAATTTATATTGCTTCAAAATGTAACAGATAGTTCAAAGATTAAAAATAGAATAAAAAATTAAAACATATATTACTCAAAATAAGTTATCCTTTACAAAGATATATTTGAGAAACCATCTCACTTATACTTTTCATAAAAGGAGAAAAAATGGCAATAATTGAAGCACCAGAAAATACGCCTGTATGGGTTGATACATCTAGATGTAAAGCATGTGATATTTGTGTATCAGTGTGTCCTGCAGGTGTATTATCAATGCAATCAGAACCAACTTCAACTTTGGGGGCAATGATTAGTGTAGTTGCACCAGAATCTTGTATTGGATGTAATGAATGTGAAATTTCTTGTCCAGATTTTGCAATATTTGTAGCAGATAAAAAAGAATTTAAATTTTCAAAACTTTCAGATGATGCAAAAGCTAGACAAGAAGCAATAGTAAATAATAATTATAGGTTACCTTCGGGTTACTAAGGAGAAAATATATGGCAACTAGAGAAATAATATCTACTGGTAATGAATTATCAGCAATAGCTGCAGTTGATGCAGGTTGTGAGTTTTTTGGTGGTTATCCACTAACTCCATCAAGTGAAGTAATGCACGTAATATCTGACCTTTTACCAAAAGCAGGTGGAGCAGCAATACAAATGGAAGATGAGATAGCAGGAATCTGTTGTGTTATTGGAGCATCAATGAGTGGGAAAAGAGCTTTAACAGCTACTTCAGGACCTGGAGTATCTTTAAAAGCAGAAAACTTAGGACTAGCACAAATGGCTGAAACTCCACTTGTACTTGTAAATGTTATGAGAGGTGGTCCATCAACTGGTCTTCCAACAAGAGTATCTCAAGGTGATGTTTTACAAGCTAAAAACCCATCTCATGGTGATTACAAATCTATTACTTTATGTGCAGGAAACTTAGCAGAGTGTTATACTGAAGTAGTACGAGCATTTAATCTTGCTGATAGATTTATGCAACCAGTAATTGTACTTACAGATGAAACTTTAGGACATATGCATGGTAAGGCTATTATTCCAACTGCCGAAACAGTAAAAGAAGGAATTGTTCCAAGAAAAAGATTTGATGGGAAACCTGAAGATTACTTTCCTTACGAATGTGAACCAGATCAACCAGCAGTACTAAATCCTATGTTTGAAGGGTATAGATATCACTTTACAGGATTACACCATGATAAAAATGGTTTCCCAACTGAAGAGATTGAAACATGTAGAAAACTTATTCAAAGACTTGAAGATAAAGTTGAATTACATAGAGATGAACTTGAATTAAATGAAGAGTTTATGCTTGATGATATGACTGGAGCTGAAGGTGAAGTGTTAATTATCGCTTATGGTTCAGTATCTCTTGCAGCTAAAGAAGCTATTAGAGACTTAAGAAAAGAAGGTATTAAAGCTGGTTTATTTAGACCAATCACTTTATGGCCAAGCCCAGCAGAAAAAATTAAACACTACACTGATATGATTAAAAATGTATTAGTTGTTGAGTTAAATATCAAACAATATACTGCTGAAGTAGAAAGAGTTTCTTCTAGATTAGATTTAGAAGGTCTTTACAAAGTAAATGGTAGAGCAATCTCTCCAAATGAGATTGTTGATAAAGTTAAGGAGGTATTCTAGAATGGCTTATAATTATGATAAATATTTAAGACTTGAAAAAATGCCAACACTATGGTGTTGGGGATGTGGTGATGGAGTTATTCTAAAAGCTACAATTAGAGCTATTGAAAAAATGGGTTGGAAACAAGATGATGTTTGTGTTGTTTCTGGTATTGGATGTTCTGGAAGATTCTCTTCATATGTAGATTTTAATACAGTACATACAACTCATGGTCGAACAATTGCATATGCTACAGGTATTAAGCTTGCTAATCCAGATAAACATGTAATTTGTGTTGGTGGAGATGGTGATACACTAGCAATTGGTGGAAATCATACAATTCATGGATGTAGAAGAAATATTGATATTAACTTAATTGTTATAAATAACTTTATTTATGGATTAACAAACTCTCAAACATCTCCAACTACTCCTCAAGGTATGTGGACTGTTTCACAAAAAGCTGGTAATATTGATCCAACTTTTGATGCATGTGAATTAGCAATTGCAGCTGGTGCTTCATTTGTAGGAAGAGAAACAATGCTTGATCCTAAAAAACTTGAAAGACTTCTAGTTAAAGGTTTTTCACATAGAGGTTTTTCTTTCTTTGATGTTATGTCAAACTGTCATATAAACTTAGGTAGAAAAAATAAAATGAATTCAGCTATGGAAAATTTAAACTGGATCGATTCTATTACTACTCCTAAATCAAAATATGATAAATTATCACCTGAAGAGCAATTAAACATGTTCCCTACTGGTGTATTAAAACATGATACTGAAGCTAGAGAATACTGTGATATGTATGAAGATATTAAAGCAGTACATCAAGGTAAACGAGCAAAAATCACACAAGATGATTTTGCTAAGAAAATATAAGGAGAATACAATGGCACGAAAACTATTAAGATTTACAGGTGTTGGTGGACAAGGTGTTCTTCTTGCTGGTGAGATTTTTGCAGCTGCAAAAATCAAAGCTGGTGGTCATGGACTTAAAACTGCAACTTATACATCACAAGTAAGAGGTGGACCAACTGTTGTTGATATCACTTTAGATGATGAAGAAATTTTTTATCCATATGCAAAAGAAGGTGAAGTTGATTTTATGCTTTCAGTTGCACAAGTAAGTTATAACTCATTTAAAAATGGTGTTAAACCAGGTGGAACTATTGTAGTTGAACCAAATCTTGTACACCCTACTGATGAAGATAGAAAAACTTGGAATATAATTGAGATACCAATTATTACTATTGCTAAAGAGGAAGTTGGTAATGTTATTACTCAATCTGTTGTAGCTTTAGGTATTGCAAATTGTTTAATGGACGCAGTTGATAAAGATCTTTTAGAAGAAGTTATGCTTTCTAAAGTTCCTGCAAAAGTTCATGAAATCAATAAAAAAGCTTATGCATTAGGTTATAAATATGCTCAAGAGGCTCAAAAATAAAAACTATTTATTAAATTAAATATTTTTAAAGAACCCTAATTTTTAGGGTTCTTTTTTTTTGGCCTATTTTTCTGATGATGTTTAGAAAAGTATATTAAATCTTCTGTATATTTTAATTTAGTTAAATCTATATTTTGTAAAGATTTATCTAAAATATGCATACTACTGATAGCATCACTTAAGGCTCTATGATGATTATCAACTTCAATGTTTAATAACTCTTTTAATGTACTTAAACCATATTTTTCAGATTCAAAAACTTTTTTAGCTAAATCAATAGTACACATTGCTCTATTATTTAATTTTCCTAAATCATTCATTTGCATTGAATATGATATATATTTATAATCAAATTTAACATCATGAGCAACAAATACATCATCTTCTAAAAATATTTTAAACTCTTCTAAAACTGTATGTAAAGTAGGTGCATCTTCTAGCATATCTGGAGTTATATTCGTTACTTCTTGAATATATTGTGGGATCTCTTTTGCATATACTAATGATTCATATTGATCTATGACTTGACCATTTTTATACTTAACTGCACCAATTTCAATAATCTGAGAATTACTAGGTTTACCACCATTTGTTTCAATATCTACTATACAAAATACTTGATCTTTTATTTGTGTATAATTTGTTTTAAGTGATACTTTATTATCTTCATCAATAATTATTGGAAATCCATTAGAGATTAAAAGTTCACACTCTAGTTGAGCATTTTCAAAAAATGTTGTTTGAACCGTTGATAATAGTTCATAAAATTGATCAATTTGAATTGATCCTTTTTTTAATTTTGAAATTACAATATCAAATGATTTCATGAGCAGCTTTTACAAAGTTTTTCATTTTTATTTTATCTTTTTTACCTTTAGTCAATTCAACAGAACTACTAACATCAACTCCATAAAAAGTAAAACCATTTAATTGATTAAGATTTGATTCATCAAGTCCTCCTGCAAGTACAATATTTTTGCAAGAGATATCATTAAACCACTCCAATGCAACTCTTTTGCCCTCTCCTCCATAAGATTCAACAAAAGCATCAACTAATACATATTCATCTTTATCTATATTTAATATATCTTCTTTTGATTTTGCTCTTATAACTTTAATATATTTTACTTCAAGATCACTATAAAATTGTTCAGAAGCTTCAAAATGGATCTGTGCTAAATCGATTTTACATAATTGTGATATATTATTCACAGTTTTTGCATCTATATTCACAAATAAACCCACAACTTGGACAAAAGGAGGAAGTTTTGCAATAATATCTTTTGCAATAAGTGGATCAATATATCTTGGACTTGGTTTATAAAAAACAAACCCTAAAGCATCAGCACCAGCTTCTATAGCATCTAATGCATCATCTAGATTTGTAATGCCACAAATTTTAATTCGCATTATATTTGTAAACTTTTAATTGCTTTTTTGTAATCATCTGCACCATAAACATATGATCCAGCAACTACAACATCAACTCCAGCATCTTTTAATTGTTGAATGTTTTTATCATTTACCCCACCATCTACTTCTATTAGACAATTTGGATTTTTTCTATTTATAATATCTTTTAATTTTTTTGCTTTTTCAATTACGCTTGGGATAAATTTTTGTCCACCAAATCCTGGATTTACACTCATTAACAAAACCATATTCAAATCTTCAATAAGATACTCTAAGCTTGATGGATCAGAGTGTGGATTTAATACCATTGCTGGTTTAATTCCTAAAGATTTTAACTTCTGTATAACTCTATGTGGATGTTTTTCACTCTCTAAATGAAAAGATATATATTCAGGTTTAAGTGGTGCAAATAGATCAATAAAAAAATTGTTATCCTCTACCATTAAATGTACATCTAAAGGTTTTGTTGAAGCTTTTGCAACACTACTAACCACAACAGGACCTATTGTCATATTTGGAACAAAATGTCCATCCATAACATCTACATGAACTAGATCACATCCAGCATCACAAATCGCTTCTATTTCTTGTTTTAATATACCAAAATCAGCACTTAAAATTGAGGGAGCTACTAACATATTTATTAAATTCCTTAAATTTTTACTATAATTATTTTTTAAATTAGATTCAATTTTAACACATTTTAAGTTAATTTTGATATAATTCGCGAATATTTTGAAAAAAAAGAGGAACATATTATGTCAAGAAGATGTGCAATATCTGGAAAAGGTCCAATGAGCGGGAATAATGTAAGTCACGCAAAAAATAGAACTAAGAGAAGATTTTTACCAAATTTAAGAACAGTTAGAGTATCATTAGAAGATGGTACAACAAGAAAAATTAAGATCTCAGCTAAAGAGCTTAGAACACTTAAAAAGAACTCATAAAAGCATGAAAGTGCTTTTATGAGCATACTTTCAAAAATTAGAAAACTTCTAGGGTGGAAAGAAAGTAGAAATACTAATCCCGAATATGACTTAAATCCTATAATTTATAGTCAACTTAAACCATTTAGATTACCATTAGTACTAGTTCAACTTCTTATGATAATTGGAACTGTTGGGTATATCTACATAGACAACTTTAGCATATTAGATGCAATTTATCAAACTGGAATAACTTTTACAACTGTTGGTTTTGGGGAAATAGCTCCAATTTCACAAGCAGGTAGATTTTTTACTATTACATTAATCATTTTTGGATTTGCTGTTTTTACTTTATCTACTGCAATTTTAATTGATGCTGTTGTAAAAGGGAAATTGTTTGATCTATATAAGGAGAGAGGAATGCTCTATAAAATAGCACGACTTAGAAAACACTTTGTAATATTTTATCATAATGAATATACATCCCAATTGGCCAAACAGTTTCAACAAAGCCATATACCTTTTGTTGTAGTTGATTCAAATGAAAATATTGAGGCAATTGCAAAAGAGCACAATTATCCATATTATATTAAAGAAGAACCTTATACAGAGAATGCTTTTTTAAAATCACATCTTTCAAGTGCGAAAGGTGTGATATCATTATCAAAAAATATATCTGATAATATTACAAATATTGCTTCTGTTAGACTTTATGAAAAAGAACTTGGAAGAAATCCATATTTAATAATATGTAATGCAGAAACTCAAAATGATGTTGTAAGATTAAAAAAACTAGGAGCTGATAAAGTTGTAGCTCCTACAAACTTAATGGCAAAACGAGTAAGTGCAATGGCAATACGACCAGATATGGAAAATGTACTTGAAGAATTTTTATATAAAAAAGATACACCAATAGATATGGAAGAGGTTATCATTCCAGAACATAGCTGGGTAATTGATCATAAACTTAAAGATATGCATTTAAGAGATAGAAAAAAAGTAAGTATTATTGGTATTACTGAAGCAAATGGAAGATTTATTCAAATGCCTGAAGGTAAAACAGAAATACATGCAAATGCAAAACTTCTTTTAGTAGGAACTCAAGCTGGAATAATAAAAGCTAGAAGATTAATAAATATGAAAACTATGCCAAAAGATTTAGAGATAAGTAGTGTCTCAAAAAAGGATAAATAGATGTTTACAATATTACCTATAAAAGGTACTATAGATCAAATTGATGGAATATATTGTGATGGTATAAGTGCAGGTTTAAAACCAAACAATGCACTTGATATGGGATTTATATATAGTGATACTTTATGTGAAGTTGAAGCAATATTTACAAAAAATAAATTTCAAGCAGCTCCCTTAAAACATTATCAACTCTATCCTAATGATTTTAAAACAAATTTCATTCTTATAAATGCCAAAAATGCAAATGCTATGACTGGGAAAGAAGGTATTGATGATATTAATACAATACTAAGTTCTATAAATATTAAAGATAAGCTTACTAATCCTATTATGAGTTCAACTGGAGTAATTGGAAATAGACTACCTATAGACAAACTTATATCTGGTGCAAATAGCTTTAATTTATCATCTAAAAATGGTACTAATTTATCAAAAGCTATAATGACAACTGATAGTTATCCTAAAACTTCTATGTATAAAGTAGTATTAGAAGATGGAAGTGAGTTTAAAATAGGATCTGTAGCAAAAGGTGCGGGTATGATAAACCCAAATTTAGCAACTATGCTATGTTTTATAGTTACAGATTCTACTATTCCAAAAGAAGATATGAAGGAGTTATTAACTACTCATTCTAATACTACATTTAATGCTATTAGTGTTGATGGAGATACTTCTACAAATGATACAGTTATGCTAATATCAAATCAAAAAGCTTCATATAATAAAGAGGCTTTTTCTCAAGCACTTAAATTAGTGATGCATGATATGGCAATTATGATGGTAAGTGATGGAGAAGGTGCCAAAAAATCTGTTGCATTTGAAGTTGTTGGTGCAGCAAATGACAATGAAGCTATGATAGCTGCAAAAGCACTTTCTAATTCACTTTTAGTAAAAACTGCTCTATTTGGTGAAGACCCAAATTTTGGAAGAATAGCTTCTACTATAGGAGCATCTCAAATTCAATGTGATGAGCAAACTTTAATAATCTCTTACAATGATGTAAAAGTATTTGAAAAAGGAGTTGTTTTATTTAATGATGAGATAGAACAAAAAGCTGCCAATGTACTTCAAAATAACTCATTTAAAATTTATTGTGATATTGGTCAAGGAGATGGTAAGTTTACTGCTTATGGCTGTGATCTTGGTTATAAATATGTTGAGATAAATGCAGATTATAGAACATAAATAAAGCAATATTTAACTGCAATTAGCTTATACTTACAACAATATCAAAAAAAAGGATTTTAAATGTTCCAAGAATATCACGATGTAGTAGAAAAATTAAAAGAGCAAAGTGCAAAATTCACAAGAGTTTATAATAAACACAATGAGTTACATCAAAAAATTGAGAAATCTGAAAAAGGTGGTCAAGACCATATAGATCCAATTGAAATTGAAAAAATGAAAAAAGAGAAACTCAAACTAAAAGATGAAGCTTATGCTATGATAATTGAGTATAAGAAAAATAACTAAAAAATTAAAATTTTTACAAATAAAAAAGGCTGAAACAGTTTGTTTCAGCCTTTTTTATTGCAATTTTAGATAAAATAAATAAATTTATAAATAAAGGTATCTTTATATGGAAAATCTTTTTGATTCACAAGACATAATTGACATAAATATAGAAGACTCAGTTAAGGCCTCTTACCTTGATTATTCTATGAGCGTTATTATTGGTAGAGCATTGCCAGATGCAAAAGATGGTTTAAAACCAGTACATAGACGAATATTATATGCTATGCATGATCTAAATGTTACATCAAAAGCAGCATATAAAAAGTCTGCAAGAATTGTAGGGGATGTTATTGGTAAGTATCACCCACATGGTGACAATTCAGTTTATGATGCACTAGTAAGACTAGCTCAAGACTTCTCAATGAGAGCACCTCTAATTGATGGACAAGGAAACTTTGGTTCTGTTGATGGAGATAATGCTGCAGCAATGAGATATACAGAAGCTAGAATGTCTAAAATTACTGAAGAGATATTAAAAGATATTGATAAAGACACAGTTAATTTTATAGCTAACTATGATGACACTTTAAAAGAGCCATCAGTTATGCCTACAAGAATTCCTGCTCTTTTAGTAAATGGTAGTGAAGGTATTGCAGTTGGTATGGCAACAAAAATTCCACCACACAACCTTGGTGAAGTGATGGATGCCCTACTTCATATTATAGATAATCCTGAATCTCAAACAGAAGAATTAATGCAATTTATTCAAGGTCCTGATTTTCCTACAGGTGGAACAATATTTGGACGAAGAGGTATTATTGATGCATATAGTACAGGACGAGGAAGAGTAAAAGTAAGAGCAAAACATCATATCGAACAAAAAGCTAAAAGAGAGGTAATTGTAATAGATGAATTACCTTATCAAGTAAATAAATCAAGACTAATTGAACAAATTGCAAACCTTGCAAAAGATAAAGTAGTTGAAGGTATCTCTGAAGTTAGAGATGAATCTGACAGAGAAGGTATTAGAGTAGTAATTGAACTTAAAAAAGATGCTATGAGTGAGATTGTTATGAATAACCTTTACAAATCTACACCTTTACAAATCACATTTGGTACTATTATGCTTGCAGTTCATAATAAAGAACCAAAAATATTTAGACTTCATGAAGTTTTAAATATCTTTTTAGCACATAGAAAAACTATTATTATTAGAAGAACAATTTTTGATCTTGAAAAAGCAAAAGCTAGAGCTCATATATTAGAGGGATTAAAAATCGCCTTGGATAATATTGATGAAGTAGTGAAAATTATTAGAGCTAGTGCAAATGATAGTGAAGCTAGAGAAAATCTTATGGCTAAATTTGGTTTAAGTCAAATTCAATCACAAGCAATTTTAGATATGAGACTTGGAAGATTAACAGGTCTTCAAAGAGATAAATTAGAAGCAGAATATGCTGAACTTCTTAATTTAATCGCTGAACTTGAAGCTATATTAAAATCTGAAGATAAATTAAATGAGATTATAAAAGAGGAGTTTATTCAAATTAAAGAAAAATATACAACTCCAAGACTTACAAATATTGAAGATTCTTATGATGATATTGATATTGAAGACTTAATTCCAAATGAACCTATGGTTGTAACTATTACTCATAATGGGTATGTAAAAAGAGTTCCTATAAAATCTTATGAAATGCAACGTCGTGGTGGAAAAGGTAAAGTTGCTGTAACTACTCATGATGATGATTTTATTGAACAATTCTTTGTTAGTAATACTCATGATACATTGATGTTTGTTACAAATCTTGGTCAATTATATTGGTTAAAAGTTTATAGAATCCCTGAAGGTGGAAGAACAGCAAAAGGTAAGGCTGTAGTTAATCTTATCAATCTTAAAGATGATGAAAAAATTATGGCAATTATCCCTACAACTGATTTTGACGAATCTAAATCTATGGCATTCTTTACTAAAAATGGTATTGTAAAAAGAACTGCATTAAGTGAGTTTAGCAATATAAGAAGCAATGGTGTAAGAGCAATTGTTTTAGATGAAAATGATGAAATTGTAACAGCAGAGATTGCAAAACCAGAATCTAAATACCTTATGATATTTACTGCTCTTGGTCAAGTTATTAGATTTGATATTGAAAAAACAAGAAATCAAGGTAGAACAACTAGAGGTGTTAGAGGTATTAAGTTTAAATCACCAGATGATTATGTAGTAGATGCAGATGTTATTGAAGATGAACAACAAGAACTACTAACAGTCTCTGAAAAAGGTGTTGGAAAACGTACTGAAGTTGAAGCATATAGACTTACTAATAGAGCTGGGTCTGGAGTTATATCTATGAAACTAAGTCCAAAAACTGGAAAAACAGTAGTTGGTAATGTAATAGTTGATGAGGAACAAGATCTTATGGCTCTTACATCTATTGGTAAAATGATAAGAGTTGATATGCAAACAATTAGAAAAGCTGGTAGAAATACAAGCGGTGTAACTATTGTAAATGTTGATAAAGGCGATTATGTAGTTAGTATTGCAAAATGTCCAAAAGCAAAAGATGATGAACTTGATATAAAATTAGCTGATGATATGGCTGGTGTTGATTTAGAACAAAGAAATCTAATTGAAGTAGAAAAAGAAGAGGAAAAATAAAGAATGAGAAAATATAATATTGCAGTTGTAGGTGCTACAGGTGCAGTAGGTGAAGAACTTTTTAGAGTTATGGAAGAGTTAAATTTTCCTGTTGGTGAAGTTTTACCACTAGCTAGTGCAAATAGTTTAGGTACAACTATAGAATTTAAAAATAAAGAATATCCTGTAGTTGAACTTACAACTACTGTATTTGAAGAGCATGAAGTTGATATTGCATTTTTTAGTGCAGGTGGAAGTATCTCTGAAAAGTACGCAAAATATGCTGTTGAAGGTGGTGCTGTTGTTATTGATAATACAAGTCATTTTAGAATGCAATCTGATGTACCATTGGTAGTACCTGAAGTAAACCCTCAAGATATAGCTCTATGGAGAGAAACTGGAATTATTGCAAATCCAAATTGTTCTACAATACAAATGGTTTTAGCACTTAAACCACTTGATGACCTATATGGTATCAAAAGAGTAGATGTATCTACTTATCAAGCAACTAGTGGAGCTGGAAAAGCTGGTATGAAAGAACTTGTAACTCAAATGCAAGACTTTTTTGCTTTTAAATTAGATGAAAGTGCTAAAGAGGCTTTTGCTCATCAAATTGCACTTAATGTAATTCCTCAAGTTGATAAACCAATGGAAAGTGGCTTTACAAAAGAAGAAGAAAAAATGGTATATGAAACACAAAAAATTTTACATAAAGAGATAGCTGTAGCAGCTACTTGTGTAAGAGTGCCTGTTTTAAGAAGTCATAGTGAATCTATTACAGTTACATTTGATCAAAATATTGATGTAGATGTTGATGAGTGTAGAGAAGTTATGAATAATTTTGAAAATCTTGAAGTAATGGATGATCTTGAAAATAATATCTATCCTATGCCTATAGTTTCTACTGATACAGATATAACTTTTGTAGGAAGAATTAGAAAAGATATATATAGTCCAAATATGCTTCATTTTTTTAATGTAGCAGATCAAGTAAGAGTTGGAGCTGCTACAAACTCAGTTAGAATTGCACTTAAATGGATTGAATTAGAGGAGAATAGCTAATGCTTGAAAGAATTTTTGAAGGGGCCATTTGGAGAAGTAGATTTATAGTTATACTTGCAGTAATCTTTGGTCTTATTGGTGCAGTTGTATTATTTGTTGTTGCGTCAATTGATATATGGACTATAGCTACTTATGCGTTTAATACAATTATTACACACGCTCATCCCGATAAATTTCATGAAGATATAGTAGCAGGAATTATTGGTGCAGTTGATTTATATCTTATTGCCGTTGTTATGTTTATCTTTGCTTTTGGTATATATGAACTATTTATATCTGAAATTGATGAAGCAAATGATGATAAAAGTGGAAGTAAAATACTTGCTATTCATAACCTTGATCAATTAAAAGATAAAATTGCTAAAGTTATTGTTATGGTATTAGTTGTAAACTTTTTTCAAAGAGTTTTACATACAGAATTTACAACTCCATTAGAGATGTTGTATTTCGCACTTTCAATTGCCGCACTTGCAGTTGGATTATATTTTTTAGGGAAAGTAGGTAAACATTAATGGGTAAAATATTTGTAGACGCATGTAAGGGGTTAGAAACACCTTACACTCCAGTATGGATGATGAGACAAGCCGGAAGATATCTTCCAGAGTATATGGCAGTTCGAGCTGAAGCTGGGAACTTTTTAAATCTTTGTCATAATCCTAAAAAAGCTTGTGAAGTTACACTTCAACCAATTGATATTGTTGGAGTTGATGCAGCAATTTTATTTTCTGATATTTTAGTAATACCAGATGAAATGGGTATGGATCTATCATTTGTAAAAGGTGAAGGACCAAAATTCTCTGATCCTATTAAAACACAAGAAGATCTTGATAGATTAATAGGTGGAAAAGAAGCTGCTAGAAAATTAACTTATGTTTATGAAACAATTGAACTAATCAAGCAAGAATTAGCTGAAGATAAAGCACTTATAGGTTTTACTGGTGCTCCTTGGACATTGGCAACATATATGATTGAAGGACAAGGGACAAAAACATACAATATTTGTAAAAAAATGATGTATAGTAACCCAGAACTTTTACATAATATACTTGCTAAAGTAACAGAAGTAGTAAAAATATATATGGAAAAACAAATTGAAGCTGGTATTGATGTAGTTCAAATATTTGATTCTTGGGCTGCAGCTATTGAACCATCTAAATATAATGAATTTTCATGGCAATATATGGTCCAAATTGCTGATTATCTAAAATCAAGACATCCTCATATCCCTATTATTATGTTTCCAAAAGGAATTCCTGCATTTATTGAGCAAGGCTTAGTTTACGGTAACTTTGATGTATTTGGTGTAGATTGGGGAACACCTATGAGCCTAGCAAAAGAAAAATTAGGTGAGAGATATGTTCTTCAAGGAAATATGGAACCATGTAGATTATATAGTAAAGAAGCTACAACAGCTTGTGTAGAAGCTATTCAAGATGTTATGGGTACAAAAAGACATATTTTTAATCTTGGTCATGGTATCTTACCAGATGTTCCAGTAGAAAATGCAATTCACTTTGTAAAAGAGTGTCAAAGAGTAAGTAAAAAATAATGAATCTAACTTTTGGTCCTATACCCTCTCGCCGATTTGGTATGAGTTTGGGTATAGACCTATCTGCCAATACAAAACAGTGTAATTTTGATTGTTTATATTGTGAATTAGCTCCAGCTAAAACTGTAGATAAACAAACCTATTCATCAAATATTAATGATATAGTTGAGCAAGTAAAAATTTCACTTAAAAATCATCCTAATATTGATGTAATTACATTCACTGCAAATGGGGAACCAACTTTATATCCATATTTAAGTGAACTTATTGATGAGATAGATAAAATAAAAGGTGAAGCTAAAACACTTATTTTAAGTAATGGTGCAAATATATATGAGCCTAATATACAAAAAACTCTTAGTAAAATAGATATAGTAAAACTATCACTTGATTGTATCTCTTTAGAGTGTTTTAAAAAACTTGATAGAACTCACAATAGTGTAGATTGTTCTAAAATTTTAGATGGTATTTTAGAATTTAAATCTACTTATCACCCTACTTTGATTATTGAGATTTTATTTGTTAAAAATATAAACGATAAACCAAAAGAGATAGAACTTTTAGTAGAGGCTTTAAATCAAATTAATCCAAATAGATTGGATATAGGCACTATTGATAGACCTCCTGCATATGATGTTAAACCTTTAAGTTTTGATGAACTTGAAAGTATTGCAAATCAATTTAAAAGTCAAAATATAACTATAGCATATAAACAAAGACCAAAATCATTGCAAGCATACTCAGATGAAGAGATTTTAATTCTACTTCAAAGACGACCATTAACCAAAGAAGATATTGAAAATACCTTTGATAAAAATAGTAAAAATACTTTAAATATGTTGATTAAAGCAAATAAAATTAATATAGTAAATAAATCAGGTGTTGAATTTTATAAATTTGTAAAATAATCTAAAATACTCTTGACTTTTTAATATTTTTTTACTATAATTTCACCTCTTAAAAAATAGATTCCGGCATAGCTCAGCGGTAGAGTAGATGACTGTTAATCATTTGGCCCCTGGTTCGAACCCAGGTGCCGGAGCCACTTATTTTTTTTGAAACTTATTATTATATTCCGGCATAGCTCAGCGGTAGAGTAGATGACTGTTAATCATTTGGCCCCTGGTTCGAACCCAGGTGCCGGAGCCACTTCAAAAAATATCACTTTTATATTATCTTATAATTTTTAAAGCTATAATACAACTATGACTTTGTATATAGATGGTGATGCATTACCAAATATTTTAAAACCTATTTTATTAAGAGCAATAGATAAATTACATATAAAAACATTTGTTGTATCAAATAAAAAAATTACTATTGGGAAATCAAATTATATCAATTATATTATTGTTAAATCAGGTGCTGATGAAGCAGATAATCATATAATAGAAATGTTAGAAGAAAATGATTTTGTAATTACAGCAGATATACCATTGGCTGATCGTACTATTAGCAAAAATGCTTTTGTATTAGATCATCGTGGAGAATTATATAATAAAGAGAATATTAAACAATATTTAGCAATAAGAGATTTAATGCAAAATATTAGAGATAGTGGAGAGGTGACAAAAGGACCAGCACCATTTTCTCAAAAAGATGCACAGAATTTTGCAAACTCATTTAATAAATTTTTACAAAGTATTAAAATATAGCTTAAGCTTTTTTTATATACAATTGATCTATATAACTTAAAAGGTAAATAGTAATGTTATCAAATCAAGAAGTATTTGCAATATCATTAGATGCAGGTGCAATTATAGTAGATTTTAATGAAACAGCATCTAAAATATCAGGTTATTCCAAAGATGAAGTAATTGGTAAAAATTGGTTTGAAGTATTTATTCCAGATGAAAATATATTAGATGTATTAAAAGTATTTAATGATCTGTTTCACGGTAAAAATCTACATTGGGAACATACAAATAGTATACTTTGTAAAGATGGTACCTCTAAAACAATAAAATGGATTAATAATATTATAAAAGATCATAATCAAAAACCAAAATTAATATACTCTTTGGGTACAGAAGTTAGTTAAATTATAACAATACTAGCTTTATAGTATCATAAGTAACTTCACCATTTAGTTCTGTAAAAATAGGTTTTAATCGTATCTTTCCATCTTCACTAAAATCATCTTTGTTATCTTGTTGTTTAATTTTTATAACAGCTTCATTAATAAGATTTATAGTTTGTAAATTTGGTAAATATTTTGAGATATCAATCTTTTCATCATCTTTTTTTAAAATACTTAAGTGAGATATAATTGTACCAATACTAACTTCCCTATTTTTTGCTAACTCTTCTAACGTATCACAAGTAGGAATTAAATTCTTTGTTTTAATATGAGTAGGAATTGATGGCTCTATTATTAGCTCTTTTTTAGCTAATAATTTCTCTTTTGATTGTTCAATCTCTTCGACATCTATTGTTCCACCCAACTTTTGGATATAATTTTTAAATTTTTCTTCTAATATATCATTTGTTAAAATAGATATTTTATCTTTGGCTTTTTGTGAAGCTTGTTTTATTCTAGGATCAATTTGTAAAATAAGAGGATCAACACTAAGTGCAGTTTCATTAAAACCAATAAGTTGTAATCCATTAATACTTTTGATCCTTGAAAGTGCAACATACCCTTGCCCTACTTCAAAAGTATTTGTTAAATCAATTTGTGCAGCATCTAAGGTCATTCCTTGTGATTTATGTATAGTAATTGCCCATGCAAGTTTTAAAGGTATTTGAGAAAGTTTAGATACTATTTTGCCATTTTCATTTTCAATAGTCCAATCTTCATATTCAACTTTTACAACATATCCACTTGATAATCTAACAATAGGTAAATTTTCTTTTGAAAAATCAATAACAACCCCCGTTGTTCCATTGATATAATATTTTTCTGGATTGTTTTTAATAAACATAACAACTGCATCTTTTTTTAGAGTTAGTTGTTCTTGAACTAATGATGATTTAAATATCTTTTCTATATTTGTTTTTGCACCTTCACTTTTATACTCATATAAAAAAGGTTGAGATGATAATTTATTTAACTCTTGATTATTGATTCTATCTACATCAAGATTGTGTGTGTATAGTTTTGTTGGTGTAAAATCTATATTTAAATCTTGATTTAATCTAGAGTTTAATAGCTCATAACTTTTAGAAGAGATACTACCACTTCTAATCTCATCAAGTATAAATATCAAACTATCATCATCTTGTCTAAACTTTTTTTCCAAATAACAAGTTTGTAAATCTAACTCTTTCCATGTTGGATCTTGCCATGCAAATCGCTTTTCTTGATAAGATTTTGATATTGGAGGTAATTGAAAAAAGTCTCCAGATAATACAACTTGAACTCCACCAAAAGGTTCACGACTCTTTTTAAAAGATTGAAGTATCATATTCATAGCACTAAAAATTTGTGGACTAACCATTGATATTTCATCTATAATTAATATTTTTAATTTTTTAAATCTTGTTTGTAAATATTTTTTTTCTAAAAGTTTTTGAACAAAGTATTCATCAATATCAGATCTAATACCTAAAGCAAAATATGAATGTATAGTTTGCCCTTGCAGATGCGAAGCGGCAATTCCAGTTGGTGCCACAATTGTTGGGTTTATTTTTCTTGATTTTAAATATAAAATATATTCATTTAAAACATATGTTTTCCCAGTTCCAGCACTTCCTGTTAAAAATACATTTTGACCAGTTTTTAATATATTTAGTGTCGTTGATTGCATATAATTTATAAAACCTTAATCATAAAGATAAACTTTTCAATCCGTCAATGAACATTTGAACACTAAGCATCAAAAGTAACATCCCCATAAGTTTTTCTAAAGCACTCAATCCTTTATCTCCTAATATTTTATATAAAATTGGAGATAAATAAAGTATCAACGATGATACGAACCATGCTAAAATCAATGATACAAATAATGATCCAAAATGCTCTGAATAAGTTTTTGTCATCACAAGTAAAGTAGCAAGTGCAGCAGGTCCAGCTATCATAGGTATAGCAATAGGAACTATAAAAGGAGATTCATTACCAAAAAGTGTAGCATTTCCTTTTTCACCAGGAAAAATCATTTTTAATGCAATAACAAAAAATATAATTGCCCCAGATATAGTAATAGCTGCTGTTTGAAGGTGAAAAATATTTAAAAAAGATTCACCAAAAAAGAAAAAAACTAATAAAATTGCTAAACCAAAAAATGATTCTCTAATTATAATCATTTTTTTCTTTTTTTCATCAATATTTTTTAATATTGCTAAAATCATAGGAACATTTCCAAAAGGGTCTAATATAAACATCAATAAAATTGCAGTTGAAATTATAGAAAATTCTGTATTCATATTTGACTCCTTTATTAATTTTGATATTGTAGCACTTTATAATAAAAAAGTAGGTATAATCCCATCAATGAATACTACAAATAGAATATACCTAACAAATCACGAAACTATTGATTTCACTTTTAAACAAAATCGTTTTGATTTTATCGTAAATGAGATTCCACTTAAGCCATTTTCAAAAGAGAAAGGTAAATATTTAATACTACATATAAAAAAAGAATTTACCTCTACTTGGGATCTTTTAGATCGCATAGAAGATGTACTTGATATACGATCTAGTGAGATTGGATATGCAGGATTAAAAGATAAAAATGCAACCACAACTCAATATATTAGCTTACCTATGAGATTCTCAAAAGATATTGAACAGATACAAACTAAACATATTAAAATCATAGGTAAATATAAACACTATGAAAAATTAAAAATTGGTGATTTAAAAGGTAATGCTTTTACAATAAATCTACTAGATGTTAAGGCTGATGATTTACCAAATATATATCAATCATTATCAAAAATACAAAAACACGGTATGCCAAACTATTTTGGATTTCAAAGATTTGGAACTGATGGTAATTTTGATTATGCAAAAGCGGTAGTTTATGGTGATGAGATTATAAATGACCATAAACTAAAAAGAATGATGATAAGTGCATATCAAAGTTATTTTTTTAATGCCTGGTTATGCAAAAGAGTACAAGATGCACAAAAGCAAGGTTTAAATAAATTAGAACTTTTAGATGGAGAAATTGTATATGATTACACTTTAGATAAATCATACAGTGTACAAAATATAGATTCTATAAAAGATAAATATAGCAAAAAATTACTTTGTCCTTCAGGTTTACTTCCAGGAAGAAAAGTGAATAGAAGTACATCAAAAGCTAGAAAAATCGAAGAACAATTTGATGATGAATATATACATGATAAGGGATATAGAAGAGCAGCTTGGATATATCCACAAAATATCAAAAACAAATATAACAAAGAAGAAAATATATTACAACTTCAATTTGAGCTACCAAAAGGCTCTTATGCAACAGTTTTAATAGAGAACTTAGCAAACAAAATTATAAAAACTGCATAGGAAAATTATGACAAATTCAATTAAAATATTTAATGCAAAACAAAACAATTTAAAAAATATAGATTTAGAAATACCAAAAAATAAACTAATAGTATTTACAGGACTTAGTGGAAGTGGAAAATCAACTTTGGCCTTTGACACACTTTATGCAGAGGGTCAAAGAAGATATATAGAATCACTTAGTGCATATGCTAGACAATTTTTAGATAAAGTTGGAAAACCAGATGTTGAAAGAATAGAGGGTCTAACTCCAGCGATTGCAATAGATCAAAAAACAACTTCAAAAAACCCAAGATCAACTGTAGGGACAATTACTGAAATATATGATTATTTTAGACTCTTATATGCTAGAGTTGGAATACAACACTGTCACAAATGTCATAAACCTATCTCAAAAATGAGCAGTTCTGATGTAATTGAAGAAGTTTTAAGACTTCCTCAAAATGCAAAACTTGTAATTATGGCTCCACTTATAAATAGAAAAAAAGGTACATTTACAGATTTACTTGAAAGTCTTAGAGGTAAAGGTTACGTAAGAGCTATGATTGATGGTGTTATGGTGCGACTTGATGAAGATATAGAATTAGCTAAAACACAAATGCACACAATCAAAGTAGTAATAGATAGAGTTGTAGTAAAAGATGAAAATCGCGATAGAATTGCTCAAGATGTTGAAAAAGGTCTAAAACAAAGTTTCGGTGAACTAGAGATTGAAGTAATTAATCATGAAGAATTAGGGTGTGAACATCATATCCATTATAGTGAACATATGGCTTGTTTTGATTGTAAAATATCTTTTGAACCACTGGAACCATTATCATTTTCATTTAACTCACCAAAAGGTGCTTGTCCAACTTGTGATGGTTTGGGTATTAGATATACTTTAGATATGAAAAAAGTAATTAATGAAGAGCTTTGTATTGATGATGGAGCTATTAAAGTTATATATGGATTTAATAAAGGTTACTATTTTAAGATGTTAAAAGCATATTGTGAAGCTGCTTCTATAGATACAACTGTTCCATTTAAAGAGCTTGAAGCACATCAAAGAGGAGCTATACTTCATGGTGGAGTTGAAGAGGCTAAATTTACTTGGAAAAGACACCGACTTACTAGAAAATGGGAAGGTATAGTAAAAATAGCTTATGATATGATCAAAGATGAAAAAGATCTTGGTGAATATATGACAGAAAAAGTTTGTGATAACTGTGACGGACATAGATTAAAACCATCATCTTTAAATGTTATGGTAGCAAATAGACCTATTAGTGACCTTTTAGATATGCCAATAGAGGATACTCATAACTTTTTTCAAGATGAAAAGAATTTTGAATATTTTAATGCTCAATCAAAACTAGTATCTGCTCCTATTTTAAAAGAGATTCGCGAAAGAATATATTTCTTATATGATGTAGGTCTTGGCTATATCACATTAGGAAGAGATGCAAGAAGTATTAGTGGTGGAGAAGCTCAAAGAATTAGAGTAGCTTCACAAATTGGATCTGGACTAACTGGAGTGATGTATGTACTTGATGAACCATCTATTGGGCTTCATGAAAGAGATACAGCCAAACTAATAAGAACACTAAAAGCTCTACAAGAAAAGGGAAATACTGTAATAGTAGTAGAACATGACAAAGAGACTATGAAAGAGGCTGATTATATTGTAGATATTGGTCCAAATGCTGGTAAATATGGTGGTGAAGTTGTATTTAAAGGTACAATGAAACAACTACTTAAAAGTAAAACACTAACAGCACAATACCTAAATGGTAAAAAACAAATTAAGTATTATCATAGACGACCTCAAGAGGAGTTTATACAAATACAAAATGTAAATATAAATAATATAAAAAATCTTGATGTTGAAATACCACTAAAAAACCTTTGTGCAATCACGGGTGTTAGTGGTAGTGGTAAAAGTTCACTTATACTTCAGACACTACTTCCTGTTGCAAAAGAGCTTTTAAATCATGCAAGAAAAGTAAAAAAAGTAGATGGAGTAGCTATAGAAGGACTTGAAAAACTAGATAAGGTTATATATCTTGATCAAAGTCCAATAGGAAGAACTCCAAGATCAAATCCTGCAACATATACAGGTCTTATGGATGAGATTAGAACAATATTTGCCAAAACAAAAGAGGCACAACTAAGAGGTTATGCTATAGGAAGATTCTCTTTTAATGTAAAAGGTGGTAGATGTGAAAAATGTCAAGGTGAAGGTGAGATTAAAATAGAGATGCACTTCTTACCAGATATTATGGTCAAATGTGATGATTGTCATGGTGCTAGATACAATCCTCAAACACTTGAAATCCACTACCGAGGTAAAACAATTGCAGATGTATTAGGTATGAGTGTAGATGAAGCACTGGAATTTTTTGCAAAAGTACCTAAACTATATGCAAAACTAAAAACTCTAAGTGATGTAGGTCTTGGATATATCACTCTTGGCCAAAATGCTACAACTTTAAGTGGTGGTGAAGCTCAAAGAATCAAGCTAAGTAAAGAGTTAAGTAAAAAAGACACAGGAAATACTTTGTATATACTTGATGAACCAACAACTGGTCTTCATTTTGCTGATGTTGATAGATTAACTCAAGTATTACATCATTTAGTTGACTTAGGAAACTCTGTAATTGTTATTGAGCATAACTTGGATATTGTAAAAAATGCTGATTATATCATAGATATGGGACCTGAAGGTGGAAACAAAGGTGGACTTATAGTTGATCAAGGTACACCTGAAGAGCTTGTAAAAAACCATAAAAAAACCAAAAGTTATACAGGGTATTATTTAGAAAAAGAGCTTTAAAATAAGCTCTTTGCCCTTTCAAGTTTATATCTATTAGATTGCATCTTATCTAACTGCTCTTTTGTAAGGGGTGAGCCTTTTAAAACTTTACCTTTTAACATACCTTTATATATAAGATTTTTATCAAACATAATTTTATTTTCATGACACATCTGGCAAGATTTTGATTGTTTGGTAATTGTATGTGGCTCTTTTGGCAAAAATGCCTCTATTTTAGAGCCATTTTGTTTATAAACATCATCTAAAATCATTTTTCCATCTTTGTTTTTATAGCTTATTCTATATTGAAACCTTGGTTGAGCTATTTTTATTTTTCCATCATCACTATTTACCAAAAAGAAATTTTCCCATCTTCTAAATCTGTACCCACTGTACCAAATTCCATCTTTTAACTTTTCATCAATCCAATCTAGCATAATAGGTTTAATTTGTTGTTTAGATTTTAAAGCTTTTTTTAAAAACTTTTCAAGATACTTATCCTCTTGTACTTTTAATCTGCTCCATTGTTTATAGTTTGGTGTATCATCTCTTAAAACATTTAACTCATAACTGCTTATACTCCAAGCACTGTGACAGGCATTGCAAGAGAGTTTGTTATGATATTCTTTATGATTTTGTTGGCTTAGATTTTTATGACAGGATTTACAAGATATATTCTCTTCCCACTTTTTGTTTTTATTGTTTTTATGACAATCTATACAACTCATACCAAGTTCATAATGTATATCAGCATTTAGATGATGAAAATCTATCCCATAAGGTCTTGGTGGATATTTACCATCTTTTGTAATTGGACTTCTATATGCCTTATCAAAATCGTGTGGAAATAAGCCCAAATAATCTGTACCTATAAAATTGTTATTATGACATTTTAAACATTTTGCTTGTGTAGGTATTGCTTTTTTTGCATCATATTTATTTGTATGGCTATTATGACAAGCCAAGCATAAATTATCTGTCTTATTTATAGTTTTACTTGTAAGATGACATTTAAGACATTTTCTTCTTAAAAAATCATCAACCAAATCTTTTAGACTTTGTATCTTTAGTTTTGATTGCGGTAAGGTTTGAAGTGTTACATCACTATTTTTTATACCCCATACTTTTCTAGTGATATTTATAGAATTTTTTAGTGTAAAATGGTTTGATTTTTTACATTGTTCCATCTTATTTGGATGACATTTAATACACTCATTACCAAACAAAAACAGTGGAATTAATAAAAATAAAACTTTAATCATTTAAAATCTCTTTAGAACAACTTGTTTTTTTATCGTAAAACATCTTTTTTGAAGTTTTAAAATCTTTATATATCTTATCATCCCAAGTGTTATGACATACTATACACTTATAAACTTCAACTATTTTTTTAACTTCTTTTTGATTAAATCCTCTTGCTTTTTGTCTACTAAAACTTTGAAACTGCTTACCCTCTTTTGATACCAAAGCATCTATTGGATAAGATATTGGCATACCAGATTTTTGTGATTGATAAAAAGGTTGAAACACTATTTTATCTTTTTTCATATCCAATATCCCCTCACCTAAACCTAAACTCATAGGATTAAAATGGCAATCATCACAACTTCTGCTTTGTTTTTGAGTAGTATGAGGATCCCATGCAGCATAGGCAAATGAGTGAAAACCATCATTTGTGACATCCTTATCATAGATTGATGTAATCACTTGACACCCTGGAGCTGTTGGCATAATTTTTTCATTGTATCCAACTGCAAGTGCAGGTGATTCATATCTTAAATAACTTCTTAACTCCATCCATTTGCCTTTTGTAGCTTTATGCTTGATCCAATCATACTGTTTGCCATTTTTTAAATAAACCTCATGACAACCATAACAAGATGGAATCCAAGAGCTATGACAAGCTGTACAATCAAGCCTTTGATGATTTTTACTTTTATGATATTCCTTATCACTCATTTTGGTTATATCAAATTTCTTACCATCTATTTTTCTAAAAAACTCTATTTTTTCACCATTTTTTTGAAGATTGTAAAGTGGAGTTTGTTTTTTGCTTGTTATTGCTACTTTTTGTGCAAAAGATACAGATCCATTTACAGCACTTAACATAGCGCTTAGTCCAAATTTAGAAGCATCTTTAAACTTTGCATCATGACAATCTTTACATGAAATATCAACGGCATCTTCCATATGAGCATGGTGTTTTCCATCTCCCATAACACCAACTTCTGTATGACAATCTATACAATCAAGCTTAGCACTTGTGTGATGAATATCTGCAGGTAGTTCATAATAGTATCTTCCTTTATCAATCTTATTGGTTAATTTACCGTTTTTATATGGTGTACCATACCCTTCAGATTCAAACTTACCAAAATATGAAAGCCCTATTCTGTTTGATCGATTATGACATTTTAAACAGTTTTTTGATGGTATTTTAGTACTTAATTTTGGATGTTTTAGTTTTAGCTTATTATTTTTGACACCTAGTTTTTTTACATCTTCAACTCTGTGACAATCTACACATCCTCCACCTCTTGGAGTATAACTGCTATTTTTAAATATTTTTTCATCCTGATTTATATGACAAGCTGCACAAAGTTTACTAAAATGATCTTCAGCCAAGCTTTGCTTATTTGTAGGTATATTTTTTAAATCTTTAATCCCTTGTGTTTTTTGTATAGTCTTTGTCTCATGAAATTGAAATCTTAATACATCTAGAACTCCATGCATATCATTCATTATAGATTTATCAACTCTATTTATAATATCTTTATGACATTTACCACAAAACATATTTGCATGTTCAAGTCTACTTGGATTTAATACCATATTTTTATGTGCTTTTTGTTTATCTAGAGCATCTTTGTTACCACCATGACAAGATGCACAGCCAAACTCACTATATGGATGAAAGTTATCTATTGGAGTTGTATCTTTATGACAAGTAATACAATTATCAGGTTTATTTGAAGCAAAAATAATTGATACAAATATAAAAAAAGTTAATATAATTTTCATAAGTAATTCTATCTAATTTAATATAGTATTTAGTTTTATAAAACATAAAAAAAGGCTAGTTATAAAACTAGCCTTTTATATTTATCTCAAAGTACTATAATAGTATTAGTTTACACCATACATTTTAGCTTTGTCAAGTTTATATCCCCAAGAGTTTTTTGGAGCTTTGTTTTTCCAACCATTTACAGATCTATGTTTAGTTTTTTTAGATTTTCCACCTTCAAAACCATCAACAATATTATATACATTGTTGTATCCATTTTCTGATAAAAGTTTAGCAGCTTTTGTACTTCTACTACCACTTCTACAAATTAAAGCAATTTTAGAATCTTTATTTAAACCTTTTGATTCAAGAGCTTTTTGAATATCAGCTACAAAGTTTTTATTCATAGGCTTATCTGCAAATCTATGTTTTTTTGAATCCCATTTTGAGAAATCTTTAAAATGCCAAGGAATATTTACATCCATTAGTTTTGCATTTCCTACATACTCAACTTCAGCTTGTGTTCTAATATCTACAAATAACATCTCTTTTTGATGTTTTTTTATATAAGAAGCTGCCTCTTTAGCTGTTAGATATAAACCTTGTGGAGTAACTCTTTTCTTATGTACTTTTGCTGCATCAACTGCAGATGCACTTGTAACTAAACCCATTGCAATTACGATTGTTGCAAATAATTTTGAAAATAATTTCATATACGTCCTTTGTGTATTTTTATGGTTTTACCCATAAGAATTAAATCATCAATCTAACTCTTATAGGTAAATATAGGTTGATTAACAACCCATATCTACAGCTTCTTCTTCACCCTCTTCATTTGGTGACTCTTCATCATTATCTTCTTCATCTTCAGAACCCTCTTCAGGTTTATACTTTAATTCATAAGCTGCTTCTAGCGCTTTAAATCCAGATTTATTTTTTGTATCAGCTGCAATTGCTAATTTAGCAAACTTAATAGCATCACTAATATTTTCTTCTTCTAATGCTTTTGTTGAATCATCTACATATTTCATTACAATTGCTTCTTTTTTAGCAATCATTTCATTTGCATTACCATTAGATAAATATGCCAATACAAATGCAGCTGTTAATAAAACTGCCCCAACTATACTTGAAATAACTTTCATATTATTCTTCCCCTTTTTTATCTCTAATTGATTTCATTACATTCATAAATACTGATAATCCAATACCTATAAAAATTGTTATAATAAGTGCAGTATAAATATCTCCACCTACAAGTTTATCTATTGTTAGTCTTCCTACATTTGAAGAATTTGCAAAATTTGCTAGTGAATCAAAATTATCAAAATATACACTCATCCCAAACATAACCCCAAGTAAAAATACTGCTGCATCCAGTTTACCTGTAGCAAATCCAACTACTGCAGTTCCTGGACACCATCCAGACATAATCATACCAAGTCCAAATAATGCACCACCAACTAAATAAGGCCAAATATATGTTGTAGGTATAAATATTTGATTAAAATCTAAAACACCCATATAAACTGCCGTTGTTAATAATGTAGCACAAGTTAAAATTGCACTTACCATCACTTGTGAAACTCTAAGGTTTCTAAAGAAAAATACTGGAGCAATATGTTTTGAACTACCAAAACCTGCTCTTTCAAGTATAAAACCAAACAACATACCAATAAAAATGGCATAAAAAAAGTTCATATTATTATCAATAGCACCAGTTGTAAATAAAGGATATAAAGTTTCCATACTATTTCACCCCTTTCCATTGTGCTTTGAAAAAGTTTGCAAATATAAATCCAGATCCAAACGCAGCAAGCATAAATATCCAAGCACCTACACTAAATGTAGCCGCACCATCAAGTGCTTGACCACTTGTACAACCTCTTGCAAATCTTGTTGCAACTGCAATAATTACTCCACCAACAAATGCCCAAAATAATCTTTTAACTGAAGAGTAATCTTCACCTTTATCTATACTTTGTTTAATTCTTCCAGCAAATGCAGCACTAATATATCCACCTAAAAAGATACCAAACACTTCTATAACTGTCCAATTTGATAATGCATTTGCACCATTTTTTAAATATTTGCCAGCATATCCATTTGTAGCTATTGCACTATCATATAGATATGAAAGCTCAGCAGTCATTCTAGCAAATGCACCACTAGCACCCATACCTTGACCTGCTATCATAAAACTTACAAAAAGTGCTATTCCTAGAATAACACCTGCAAATATTGGGTTCCAATAGCTTTTATTTTCATCCATTTTAATTTTTCCTTTACATTAATAGTAATCTCTGCTATGATACAATAATATAATTAAATTTTATATTAAGTTATAATATTTATTTATAATAAAACTAATAAGGTACACTTATAATAATATTACTTAATCATTTAATGATATTTTTGATACAATCGCAAATATTTAATAAATGAGGATTTTTTTTGAAACAAAACTATTTTTTATCGCAACCACATCAGCCATTTTTTGTACTTGCATTTATTAATGCAATTATATTTATGTTTTTATTTCTATTAAGTTATCATGGTATTTTATCATTAGAGATTAGTTCAACACTTTTTCACTCTTTTAGTTTTATATACTTATTTTTTACTTTAGCATTTTTAGCATTTTTATTTACTACTTTTCCTAGGTTTTTATCACAAGAACCTATAATACAATCCACATATATTAAAATACTCTCTATTTTCTTAGCAGGTGATATTACTTTTTTAGTAGGCTCATTTTTATCAACTATAGTTTATAAAATAGGTATGTTAATAATATTTATAGCTTTAACTTTGAGCGTAAAAGTTCTATATGATATTCATAAAAAATCTGATATGCCAAATAAACATGATACATATTGGATACTTATTGGTTTTACATCTGGTCTAATTGCTCATATATTATTTTTATTTGATATATTGAATCAATTGGCAATTCAAACTGCTATATTTGCATATCTATTTATGGTAGGTTTTAGTGTAGCTCAAAGGATGATACCATTTTTCTCACACTGTATGTATGAGAAAAATAAAACTTTTATGAGAAATGTTTTTATAATGATATTAATTCATATAATACTAGAGCTACTTAGTACAAATCTATCTTTTATATCTGATATGATTTTAGCTATTTATATAGCAAAAGAGATTAAAAGATGGAAGTTACCTTTTGATCTAAATAATCCTATGTTAGCAATTTTACATATAAGTCTATTTTGGATACCTATCGCATTTTTTCTAGGTTCACTTAGCAAACTATTATCTTATTTCAATGATAACTATTTTTTAGCCCTAGATATTCACACTTTAATGCTTGGATTTTTATTTACAGTACTTATTGGTTTTGGTACAAGAGTTACAATTGGTCATAGTGGAAACAGCATGTATGCAAATAAATTTACAAAATTTTTATTTGTATTTACTCAAGTTGTAATATTAAGTAGAATTATCACTTCAATAGTTGCAGGCGTTGGATTTAACTATATGATTGTTTTTGATATATCTGCAACTATTTGGCTTATAATGTTTCTTGCATGGGCATATCAGTTTTTCAAAGTATTGATATACGGATCAAGATTAGATTAAAATGATGGTGGTGTAATTACACTTATATATGAAGCTTTTGTATTACTTTTATTTTCTATTTTATGGGGTATTTCGGGATTAAATCTAATACAATCCCCCTCATATAATGTATAACAATTCTCACCTACTTGTACTTCAATAACTCCACTCATTACAAGATCACACTCTTCCCCTCCTCTTGTATGAGGTAGAAGTTCATCTGTAACTCTGTTTGCTTCAAGTTCTACTAGTACAAATTCTATGTCACCTTGCAAATCAGGTACTAATAACTCACACTTATATAAAGGATCTGGAAAAGATATTTTTTTCCTTTTATTTTTTCTAACAACACAAAATGATTCATGATCTGTTTTTATCTTTTTATCATCTTCATCTTCAAATAAAAATGCCAATGTAGTATCTAAAACTTTTGCAACCTTACGAAGTGTTTCAACTGAGCCTTGAGTTGAACCACTCTCAAGCAAAGATATCATCCCTGCAGAGATACCAGATTTTTTTGCTAACTCTTTAGTAGTCATATTTTTTAAAGTTCTTAATTGATTTATTTTTTGTCCTACATTCACTATTTTAATTCCCCAAATTAATTTAACAGCATTATAACATAATTAAATTTTAGTTTAATTATATTAAATTTATCTTGCAATAATTTAATTTATATGTTAATATTATTAAATATATTTAATTAAATTAAACTACAAGGGGTTTATTATGAAAATTGGTCTTATCAAAGAGATAAAAATACATGAATATAGAGTTGGTCTAACACCTGATTGTGTGAATCAATATGTATCAAATGGTCATACTGTATATATTGAAAAAGATGCAGGAGTTGGAACAGGTTATTCAAATGAAGAGTACACACAAAAAGGTGGAATAATTATTGAGAATAAACAACAAATTTTTGATGAAGCTGATATGATTATAAAAGTAAAAGAACCTTTAGAAGAGGAATACAAATATTTTAAAGAAAATCAAATACTTTACACATATCTACACCTTGCTGCAAATAAAGATTTAACATTGGCATTATTAGAAAAAAAAGTAACTTCTATTGCTTATGAAACAATTACAGATAATTCTGGACATCTTCCTTGCCTTACACCAATGAGTGAAATTGCTGGAAGATTAGCTACTCAAGAGGGTGCAAAATATCTTGAAAAACCTTTTGGAGGACGAGGTGTTTTACTTGGTGGAGTACCTGGAGTAAAAAGAGGAAATGTAACAATTATAGGTGGTGGTGTAGTTGGTATGAATGCATGTAAAATGGCAATTGGGCTTGGAGCAAATGTAACAGTACTTGATATCTCAGCTCAAAGACTAGCTTATTATGATGATATATTTGGTTCAAAAGTAACTACCATATATTCAAATAAAACTAACCTACTAAACTCTATAAAAGATGCTGATTTGGTAATAGGTGCAGTTTTAATACCAGGTTTGGCTGCACCAAAACTAGTATCTAAAGATGATTTAAAAATTATGAAAAAAGCTTCAGTAATAGTAGATGTGGCAATAGATCAAGGTGGATGTTTCGAAACATCTAAAGTAACATATCATGATAATCCAACATATGTAGTAAATGATGTAGTTCATTATTGTGTAGGAAATATGCCAGGTGCTGTATCACTTACATCAACTTTGGCATTAACTGCAAATACTTTACAACATGGTTTGGCAATTGCAAATAAGGGAATAAATAAAGCATTAGAAGATGATAAAAATCTACTAAATGGATTAAATACTTATGATGGAAAATGTACAAATGAAGCTGTTGCAAAAAGTTTAGATTTGAGTTATACAAAAGTAGAATTTTAAAAAACAAGTTATTTAAATTATTTTTAGATAATATTTCATTCTATAAAAGGAAATATATGTCACAAAATACACAACAATTTACAATATTTGGAAACCCTGTAGAGCATAGTAAATCGCCACAGATGCATAGTGCTGGCTTTAAAGCTATTAATTTTGATGCAAACTATTCAAAATATTTACTTGAAAATGGTTCAACAATTAAAGATACTTTTTTACAAAATAATTTTAAAGGTGCAAATATAACTGTACCACATAAAGAGTATGCTTATAAAAATGCAGATATTTTAGATGACATAGCTAAAAAAATAGGTGCAGTAAATACATATATCAATGAAAATGGCAAAATCAAAGGATACAATACTGATGCACCTGGATTTTATAAAGCTATTGAGGAGTTTAAAGATATTAAAAATATACTTCTTATAGGTGCAGGAGGTACAGCAAAAGCTATTGCAGTGATACTAAAAGAGCATAATATTGATGTAACAGTTCTAAATAGAAGCCAAAACAGTAGAGAATTTTTTGTTGATTTGGGTTGTAAATTTTTTGATTGGGATACAATGAGACTAATGCTTTCAAATGGTATTATAGCGTATGATTTAATAGTAAACAGTACAAGTGCAGGTCTTAAAGATGATAACTACCCTGCCCCACTTGAGATTTTAAATCCATTAATTGAAGCTACAAAATATACCTTTGATTGTATATATGGAAAAACTACACCATTTCTAAAAATAGCTCAAAAATACAACAAACCCTTTAAGGATGGGGAGGATATGCTTTTATATCAAGGGGTA
>CAZAOJ010000009.1:44621-45687 GCA_964486745.1 uncultured Arcobacteraceae bacterium | reverse complement strand
ATTAAAAACTCCAACCATCTGTTGGAGTTTTATATAAAAAGTATTTCTTTGTCTTAATTTTTTTGTTACTATTTAGTAACTTTTTGATTTATTATTTTATTAGTAATATATTGTTATAATCCTGTTTTAAAGTAAAAAGGGTATTATAATTTTGATTATTAGTTTATTATTAAAAAGTTTATTGTTATTTGTTATGACGTATGTATTATTAAAAATATTTATTCCAAATGCACATAAATTCAATCTTGTAGACATACCAAATGAACGAAGTTCTCATAGTAAACCTGTACCAAGAGGTGCTGGGGTTGTATTTGGTTTTATATTTCTTATTGGTAGTTTGATATTTTATTATTCTTATGATGATTCATTTCATTATGTATATGCTTTTTTGTCTTTAATTATTGTATATGCTACTGGAATATATGATGATATCAATGACATCAGCTCAAGAAAAAAGTTTTTATTTATAATTATTGCTACTATTATTGCATATATTGATGGATTTTCAATCACCACTTTGGGTAATTATTTTGGATATGAGCTTTCACTTGGATATTTTTCTATTATATTTACTATATTTGCTGTCGTTGGATTTACAAATGCACTAAACCTCACAGATGGGTTAGATGGATTAGCTGGATCGATATCTATAGTGATATTATCTAGTTTATTATTTATAGGGATACAATACCATGATCAGTTTTTGATATGTTTACCTCTTATTCTTATATCTGTTTTACTTGCATTTTTGGCATTTAATTGGCATCCAGCAAAAATATTTATGGGAGATAGTGGATCTTTATTTTTAGGATTTACTATTGCCCTTTTGAGTATATATTCTTTAAAATATATCAATCCTACATCTATACTATTTTTGGCAGCAATTCCACTACTTGATACTTTTATAGTCATGAGAAGAAGAAAACAAAGAGGACAGTCACTATTTGTAGCAGATAAAAATCATCTACATCATATACTACTAAGCTTCAAAAAAGACAAACTTTTTACAGTAAAATCACTTGTAACTATTCAGATTATATTTGGACTAATATTTGTGCAAGTATTT
>CAZAOJ010000009.1:0-44521 GCA_964486745.1 uncultured Arcobacteraceae bacterium | reverse complement strand
ATTTTATAAATCTAATTTTATTTATACTGTTATTTAATATTTTCTTTACATTGTTTGATCCAAGAGCAAGCTATAGAAAAAAGAAAAAAGAAAAAAATTAATTTAGGAAACTATATGCAAAAACAACTAATCAAAAAATGCTTATTCCCAGCTGCAGGTTATGGGACAAGATTTTTACCAGCAACTAAAGCTACACCAAAAGAGATGTTGCCTGTACTTACAAAACCACTTATTCAGTATGGAGTAGAAGAAGCACTTAGTGCTGGTATGGATACTATGGCTATAATTACTGGGCGAGGTAAAAGAGCTATTGAAGATCACTTTGATATATCATATGAACTAGAACACCAAATCAAAGATACCTCAAAAGAGTCTCTTCTTAGTGAGATAAGATCGCTTATCTCTACTTGTACATTTTCATACACTAGACAAGTAGAGATGAAAGGTCTTGGTCATGCAATACTTACAGGAGAGACACTTATAGGAGATCAGCCATTTGCTGTAATACTTGCCGATGATTTATGTGACAATGAGGATTCTCAAGGAGTTCTATCTCAGATGGTAAAAATATACGAAAAATACCAATGCTCAATAGTAGCAATAGAAGAGATCCCAATGGAAAATACAAACAAATACGGGGTAATAGCAGGAAATGAAATAGAAGATGGTATTTTTATGATAAAAGATATGGTAGAAAAACCAGATCCAAAAGATGCACCATCAAATCTAGCTATCATAGGAAGATATATACTTACTCCAGATATTTTTGATATAATAAAAAATACAAAGCCAGGTAAAGGTGGAGAGATACAAATCACTGATGCACTTCTAACACAAGCAAAAAAAGGTATGGTCTTAGCTTATAAATTTCAAGGTAAGAGATTTGATTGTGGTAGTGTAGATGGTTTTGTAGAAGCTACAAATTATTTTTATGAAAAGATATAATATATGCAATACACAAAGAATTTTTATCAAATAAAATCAAATCAAGAGATATTTGAATCAATCAAAAACGAAGTAGATACAATAGGATACTACAATCTTCCACTACAAGATACTACTATATATAAAGAGTTTGCAAAAACAGTCAAACAAAAACATATAGCAATCATAGGTATAGGTGGAAGTACACTAGGAACTTATGCAATTTATAATTTTTTGAAAAAAGCAAATAATTATGATAAATATCTGCATTTCTTTGAATCAACAGATCCTATGGATATACAAAATCGTCTAAAAAAATTAAATTTAGAAGATACTATGTTTATAGTGATCTCAAAATCTGGTACTACAATTGAAACTATAAGTATCTTTAAATATATAGCTTCACTAGTAAATATAGATAAATCAAACTGCACAATAGTAAGTGAATCTGATTCAAAACTAACTGCATATGCAAACAAACACTCAATGCAAACATTTGAAATACCAAAAAATGTAGGTGGTAGATTTTCAGTATTTAGTGCAGTGGGATTAGTTCCATTGGCAATAATTGGAGTAGATATTGATCAGCTTCTAAGTGGAGCAAAGATGGTAAAAGACAGCTTTTTTGAAAAAAGAGGTTATTATGAGCCTACTATGGAAAAAGCTAGATTTTTTGTAGAGAATAAAAATAGATTTAATATAAATGTACTTTTTAGCTACTCAACAGCACTTGATGGATTTAATAAATGGTATGTTCAACTTTGGGGTGAAAGTTTAGGAAAACTAAATATAAACAAAACAAGACAAGGTCTCACACCAATAGGACTTGTTGGTCCTGTAGATCAGCATAGCTTTTTGCAGCTAATAGCTCAAGGTACAAGAGATAAAACTGTGACATTTATAAAAGTAAATGACTTTGAAGATTCTACGACTATACCAGCTGGCACACTAGATGGATTTGATGACTTAGAATATATTGATGGTCTTACTTTCTCACATCTTATTGATGAGCAAGCAAATGCTACGATTCAAGCTATACTTGATCTAAAAGATATACCATGTGATGTGATCACTATAGATAAAGTAGATGAATACAATATCGCAAAACTAATGTACAACTTTGAACTTCTAACTTCAATAGTTGGTAAATTTGTACAAATTAATACATATGACCAACCTGGTGTTGAAGATGGAAAGATAATTTTAAAAGAGAAGTTAAGCTAATCTTTTAAAATTTTATATATGATATTTTGGATACAATAACTAAAGTATCACTATATAATTATATTTCATAAAGGTCTTGATATGCAAAATAATAAAGAAATTTTAAAAAAAAGATTATTAAGATTAGAGAAACATTATATTGCATTAAAAGAATACAAAGCTCTAATCAATGATATTATTAAAGAAAAAAATATTTATGATCCATTTATATTTAATACTCTAAAACCTCAACAAAGAGCTATATTGGATGCTTATTTAAAAAGATTTAGTTCTATTCAAGATTTTCTTGGATCAAAAATATTTTCACTATTATTAGAAGTTGCTGGAATAACTAGTAATAAAATGAGTGAGGTACTCTACTATATTGAAAAAGAACAAATTATAGATAGTTTAGAAAACTGGATTGAACTTCGTGAAATTAGAAATGAGTTAGAACATGACTATCCAGAAGAATTAAATGAAGCATTAAAAGATTTAGAATACTGTATAAATGCATTTGATAAAATTGAATCTTATTATATAAATTCATTAAATTTTGCTAATAAGTATATATTATGAGATTATCTAATAGACTACAAAAAATTATAAAAGAAAGTATATCAAAAAGCTTTGGAGAAGTTGCTATTTATCTTTTTGGAAGTAGAACAGATTCCACCAAAAGAGGTGGAGATATTGACTTGGCAATCGATTGTAATATTGGTAACGATGAATTTAAAAAAAATAAAATCAAATTCATTACAAATATGATAAAAGCTGGGTTTGATTTAAAAATTGACTTAGTTAAATATAATAATGATGATACTCTACTAAATAATGAAATAAAAAATAATAGTATTAGATTAACATAATATAAACAACCCTAATTATCATATCCATTTGGATTTGATGATTGCCATCTGTATGTATCTTCACACATCTGTTTAATACCTTTTTTTGCACTCCATCCTAAAAATTCTTTTGCTAAAGATGGATTTGCATAACAAGTTGCTATATCCCCTGCTCTTCTTGGTGCTATTTTATATGGTACTTTTTTACCACTTACCTCTTCAAAAGCTTTTACCATCTCAAGTACAGAGTAGCCATTTCCAGTACCTAAATTTATAGCCATAACTTTATCTACTTGATCTATTTTATCTATAGCTTTTAGATGTCCATATGCTAAATCACTTACATGAATATAATCCCTTACTCCACTTCCATCTACAGTATCATAATCATCACCAAATACACTAAGGTATTCTCTTTTACCTACAGCAGTTTGAGAGATAAATGGCATAAGATTATTTGGTATTCCTGTAGGATCCTCTCCTATTGTACCAGAAGGATGAGCTCCTACTGGATTGAAATATCTTAGTAATATAATCTGCCATTGATTATCAGATATATACATATCTCTTAATATCTCTTCTATAAAAAGTTTACTTCTACCGTATGGATTTGTAGCACTTAAAGCAAATGTCTCATCAATTGGCATAGTTTTTGGTTCACCATATACAGTTGCAGATGAACTAAATACTATTTTTTTGCAATCAAACTCTTTCATAACTTCAAGTAAACATATAGTTCCATAAATATTATTATCATAATATTTTAGTGGTAATTCTACAGATTCACCTACAGCTTTTAGTCCAGCAAAATGTATTACAGAGTCTATTTTATACTTATCAAATACTTCAGTTAATCTTTGAGTATCTCTTATATCACCTTCTTCAACTATAATTTTTTTATTTACTATTTTTTCTACTCTAGATATAGATTCTCTACTTGAGTTTGAAAAATTATCATATACAACCAATTCATATCCAGCTTGAATAAGTTCTATACAAGTATGTGAGCCTATATATCCAGCTCCACCGGTGATTAATATCATTTTATCCCTTTATCATTATAAGTTTTTTTTCAACCAATGCTTCTACAAAAGCTAAAAGATCTGTTTCTAATTGAAATGCTTTTGCATCTTCAAAATGCTCTTTTAGTATAGTATATGTTTGAGTCAATTTTGGATTATCTTTTAGTACTTGCCAAAAAATTGCGGCTACTTCATTTAAAGAAAAATACTCTTCTGTTGTAGCATCTAATAATATTGTTTCATCATCTACTTCTTGTAAAAATATTGTATCTGGTACAATTATAGTAGTATCAAGTGTCATTTTCTCTCCTTAAGTTTTTTTGATGTATTTTTATCTCTTCGTATACTTCGTCTAATTTATCTAAGTCTCTTGGTATATATATTTTATATATTGGGATAGTATTTGACATTTTTGTAATATATTCAAATCGTTCTTTCATATATATAGGAAGATCTATCTCTGTAGAATATCTTAAACATTTAAATTTTTCTATACCATTTAATTTTTCTATTTTTATTGGTTGTTCTTTTTGTATAGGGTTTATATCATATATAGATCCTATAGGTAACTCATAAGTTATAAAATTATTAGCTTTTAATCCTAAATCTTCTATCCCTCTATATGGCCTATGATAAGGATGAGAAGGTACAGCAAAAAATTTACCATCTTTTTCATAAGTAGCTAATTTATCATCACATATAAGTGGATGCTTTTTCTGTAATAGATGATTTGTAAGTGTAGATTTTCCAGCATGTGAATGTCCCATAAATAAAACTGCACTACCATCAAATTCTACTGTTCCTGCATGTAAAAAATAGTAAATATTACTCATATTAAAATATATAGGTAATAATATATGAGTCAACCAATAATTAAATAAATCATCTGTAAAGTTTTTTTGTGGGATATAGTATATTTTTTGTGTTTCGATATTGCATTTAAAAATTACAACATCTTTTATAACAAAAAGCCATGTAGGATGATGATCTACTTTTTCAAGATCATCTTTTGTATAGAGTTCTATGTGTCTATATTGATTGTTTTCAAACTTTTGAATAAAAGGAAAATCAGATATTTCAATTTCAGATATCTCTTCTAAACATATACTATTCTCAGATAACATACACTTGCTAGCATCGTATAATCTATGTCCATATAATTTATTTGATAAATCTAATTTTATATCTTTTCCTAATAATCAAAAAATTTTATATGTTACATTTCTTTCTTTTTATTTTTTGCTCTAGATACATGACTACCATGTCCACTACCAAATGGTCCAGCTTCAACTTTTGTAGCACTAGTAAGTGCCCCAAGTCCTGCAACTACTGGTGCAACATATGCAACTTTTTTAAGAAATTTTCTTCTGTCATTATTTTTCATGTTTTAAACCTTGTCTTAACTAATTTGTAAAATTATAGCATAAAATTCATAAAATAAACAATAAAATTACGTAAATTTAATAATATTTTTGTTAGAATGTCTTCAACACACTATTTAAGGAGCTCCTATCAAATCACGAGTTATACTAATTTTTAGTTTTGTTACATTTTTGTTATTTTCTGGATGTACAGTCAAAAATGACCGTCTTTTTCAAACAAAAGATGAACATATAATGGAAAATAAATTAACAAAAGTCTCAAATGAAGAATATAAAACTGAAAAGAAATTTGAATACACGATTAGAGAGAATGATCGTCTTTCTATTATGGTTTATATCCAATCAGGTGCAGGTTCACAACAAATGAATTCTATACTAGCAAGTAAAAATGTAAATACAGATATAGAAAATCAAGAAAATATAGGTTTACTTGTCACTCAAGATGGATATGTAAGATTACCACTTTTGGGTTCTATAAAAGTAACTGGGCTTACTCAAGATGAAGCATCAAAACTTTTAATAGATGAATACAAAAAGTATATACGAAACCCATATGTGACTGTTGAGATTATGAATCAGCGTATTATAGTCGTAGGTGAAGTAAAAAAACCTGGAATTGTACCAATCATAAATGGTACTATGAATCTAATTGAAGTGATTTCAAGAAGTGGTGATTTAACAGATCTAGCTTCTAGAACAAATGTCAAGATCATTAGAGGAGATTTAAGAGATCCTCAAGTTAATGTTGTAGATATTTCTCATATAGATAATCTAAAAATGAGTAGTTTATTACTTAAACCAAATGACATCGTATATGTACAACCACGAAGACTAAAAGGATATAATAAAGCATGGAATGAAATCAATCCATTCTTTGATATGTTATCATCTATCTTAAATCCATTAGTTCAACGAAAAACACTTATAGGGCCATAATTTTGATGACAACAAATACAAGACAACATCACAATGATGAAATTGACTTAAAAGATGTATTTAGAACTATTCTAAGATATAAGGTATCTATTATCCTTATATCTATGATATTTCTAATTGCTAGTGCTATATTTGCATACTACAAGCCAAATGTTTATGCCTCAAATTCATCTATAGAAATTATGGATGAGAACAATGGAAGAGTAGATTCTACAGACTTTATGTTAAAAGCATTTGGTGGTAGTAGTGCAAATATAGAAAATGAATTAGCTGTAATTCAATCTAGATTTATTATTCAAGCTGCACTAGAAAAGCTTAACCTTACAACTAACTATTATAAAATAAACAAAGTTTTGAAAAAAACTGAATTATATAAAGATTCTCCTTTTATTGTAAATATAAAAATTTTAGAAGATGTTATGTACAGTAAGACACTTGAACTAATACCAAGAAGTGAAAATAGCTTTAGTCTTATAATCAAACCTGTATCTATATATAGTATAAAGGGTATGCTTGCTAGATTAAATATAAAACCATTAGAAGAAGATGATAAAGTCCAATACAACAAAGTACATAAGTATGGAGAAGAGATAAGTACTCCATGGTTTACTTTTACTATTGATAGAATTAGTAATACAGAAAGTGGAAAATATAGCTTTAATTTTACAAAAAATGATGATTTATATGATAGATATGCTTCTGGATTAAGTGCTTCTCAAGTATCAGAGTATGCTTCAGTATTAAATCTTAGTTTTCAAGATAATGTATCATTAAGAGCAAAAGAGATTTTAAATGCTATTACAGAATCATATATCTATCAAGGGATAGAACAAAAAACAAAAGTAGCAGAGCTTACACTTGGATTTATTGATTCTCAACTTGATTCTATTAATAAGCGACTTAAAAACTCTGAAACTAATTTAGAAAACTTTAAATCACGAAATGATGTTGTTGATTTAAGTGGTAAAGCTTCAATTGCTGCTTCAAAAGTAGCAGAGTATGAAGCACAAAAGTTAGAGTTACAAACAGAGATAAATATACTTACAAATCTTAAACATTTTATTGATAAAAACAATGATCTATCTGGTCTAACAGTTGGTACAATAAATTTTGCAGATAATACACTAGGATCACTAGTAACAAATCTTCAAACTATGACAAATACTAAAAATAACCTTCTGGTTGATTTTACAGAGTTACACCCAGAAGTTCAAAAACTAACAAAAAATATTTCATCTATGAGAAGATCTATAAAAACTGCTTTAAGAAGTAGTCTAGGACAACTTTACCAAAGAAAATCTGATCTAACTAGAATGATAAATAAATATAACAAATCATTAGAATCACTTCCTAGTCAAGAAAAAGAGCTTGCTAGATTATCTAGACCATTTAATGTAAATCAAAAGATTTATGAATATTTACTACAAAAGAAAGCGGAAACTGCAATCTTAAAATCTTCTACTATATCAAATGCTAGAGTTTTAGATGCAGCTAGAGATGAGAATATGCCAATTAAACCAAAAAGAAAACTTATAGTTTTAGTTGGTTTAATATTAGGACTTATTGTTGGTATTGCTTTAGCATTTTTACGAGAATTTTTAGTATATACTGTACAAAATGCAGAAGAGGTAGAAAAATACACATCACTTCCTTTATATGGTGTAATACCTCTAAACAAAGATAAAATGACACAAAACATATTCCTTGAAGCGTTTAGAAATATAAGAACCAATCTACAATTTCTACCAGGAAATGAAAAAAATCAAATTATCTCTGTCACTTCATCTGTATCAGGGGAAGGTAAGACTACTATCACTGCTGCTTTAGCTGAGATATTAGCAAGAGGAGACAAAAAAGTAATTATGCTAGATCTTGACCTTAGAAAAGCATCTTTACATAAACAATTTGAACAAACTAATAATATTGGTATATCAAATTATCTAACTTTACAAAATACTCTTGAAGATGTTACAAAAGAAACAAATATTTATGGACTAGAGATTATTACAACAGGACCTCTTCCACCAAATCCATCTGAGCTTATTTTATCTCCTATGTTTACTGAGCTTTTAGATAGATTAAGAGAAAAGTATGATTATATTGTGATTGATACACCACCTGCTGGACTAGTAACTGATGCAGTTATTATTATGAACTATGCAGATATATCTTTTTCAGTTGTAAGAGCAAACTATACAAGAAAAGAGTTTGTAAAAAATATTGATCGTATGGCAAAAGAACACTCAGAAAATAGAATGGGTATAATTCTAAATGGTACACAAATTGGTGCACAATATGGATATGGGTATGGTGCTAGTTATGCTTATGGGTATGGAAATGCTCAATATTATCAAAATAGAAAGTAATAGATATGTTAGATACTGAGAAAAAAGAACTATTAGATAAGATGGTACCCAAAGCTGTACTAAAAGCTGTGACAGATAGAGCAAAGCACGCTATAATCAAAAGAGTATTTGGGGAAGATATAGTACCAATATTTTCATATCCATTTAGAATAGGAAGAGAAGCTAGAGTACAGTATGTAAATGGCGAAGTAATACTACAAGAAAGACATAAATTAGGTGGTCAAGAACCAAATAATGATGTCTATCTTTTAGATAATAATCAATTTTTACAAATCTCTAGAGAACACTGTAGTATTATAAAACATGGTGATAAATATATACTTCAAGATAGAGGTAGTGCATGTGGTAGTATGGTAAATCAATTTAAAGTAGGTGGAGAAGATCATAATGGTTCTTGCCCACTACATGATGGAGATATTATTACTTTAGGTTCACAAGAATCTGAATATAAATTTAAATTTATAGTTTTAGATATTAATTACAAATAATCATTTATAATTTGATTATTTGTAAATATTTGATTGTAAATTTTACTTTTTAAAGCTTTTTCAAATGCTAAAGCATATTTTTGGGAGTGTATATCACTTCCTACAAAACTAACTAATCCTAATTTTATAAGTTTTTCTGCAGTTTTTTGTATATTTTTACCATAAAATCCCACTGTAGATATTGCATTTATTTGAAATAGTAATCCCATATCTTTTAACTGTCTATAATCACTTTCATGTGTATAATATGTATATCGTTCAGGATGAGCTATAATTGGCTTATATCCTGCACTTAAGAGAGTATGTACTGTTTGCTCTAGTCCAAATGGTTTATTGTGATAAGATAGCTCAAATAAAATATAATTATCTCCAAATGTTAATAACTCATCTTTTTTAATAAGCTCTAAAAAGTGTTCATCATAGTAATACTCTGCCCCAACTTCAAGCTGTATATCTATGTTTTGAGCTTTTAATTCATCTTTTAAAAGATTATAACCTTCTAAAATATTTTGTTTTGTATTTGGAAATCTATGAGACATGATATGTGGAGTTGTAATGATTTTTTTAAATCCAAGTGATTTTATAGATTTTAGTAAATCAATACTTTGCTCTAGTGAAGAAGATCCATCATCGATACCTGGAATCAGATGAGAGTGTAAATCTGTAGTATGCAATAAATCTGGCATATTAGCAGAAGGTTTAAAAGAATTAAACAATCTACCAAACATATCTATAACCTATCAACAATCTTCATTAAAAATGATGCAGAATTTTTTGCTGAACTTTTCAAAAATTCATCAAAATCAAAACCAGCATCCATATTTGCTGTATCTGATATTGCTCTTAAGATGAAGCAAGGTACATCAAGTGCATCACACACTACTGCTACACTAGCTCCTTCCATCTCTAAAGCATCAGCTTTAAAAGTATTTTCAATAAACTCTTTTCTTTCATTTGAGTGAACAAATTGATCACCAGTAGCTATTGTACCTTCTATTAGTTCAATTCCATTTTCTTTTGCAACATCTTTTGCAATTTGTCTTAATCTATCATCAGTTTGTACACAAACAGCACCACCTGGTACATATCCATGAGGATGACCAAAAGCAGTAATATCTAAGTCATGTTGACATAATTGTTTGGCAATAATTAAATCACCAATTTTTAGTGTTGGGTTAATCCCCCCTGCAACACCAGAGAAAAGTAAAGTATCACAACCAAACTTTTGAATCATAGTAGAAGCTGTAAGTGTAGCAAAAACTTTTCCTATCTTTGAATATGCAATTACAACATCAAGGTCATTATATTTTGCTTCATAATAAATATTATTTGCATATTGTGTTTTTTTAATCTCAGTAAAATACTCTAAAAGAGGTTCAATTTCCTCTTCCATAGCTCCCATTATTGCTAATTTAGTCATTTAGTGCCTCTAATGTAGCTTCAAGTGTTTTCATATCTGATACATTTAGTGTAGGTGTATCTTTTACAATTTTTCTATTTAAGCCTTTTAAAACTGCACCATTACCAAACTCAATAAACATATCAACATCATTTGCATTTGCTACAATTGAATGTTTGTATTTAACAGGAGAGATAAGTTGTTCACCTAGTAATTTTACAGCTTCATCTTTTGTATTATATGGTTTAGCTGTAACATTTGATATTACTGATGTTTCAAAATTATCAGTTATAAACTCTTTTAAAAATGGATTTAGTTTATCCACAGCACTACTTAAAAGTTCACAATGACTAGCAACACTCATATCAAGTACCAATGCTCTTTTTGCTCCGGCTTCTTTATATGTATCTACAAGTGATTCTAAATCTGCTTTTATTCCAGCTACTACAATTTGACCATCCATATTATAATTTGCTGCCCAGATTTTTTTACCTTCAGCTCTTTGTTGCTCAGTCATAGCTTCAACTGTAGCATCATCAAGTCCAACAAGTGCCATCATACCAGCCCCTGCTCCACTACATGCTTCAGTCATAAATAAACCTCTTTTATATACAAGTTCTACTGCATCAAGATAATCTATCGCACCACTTGCTACAAGTGCAGAAAATTCTCCCAATGAGTGACCTAATACAAACTTTGGTTTAATATCAGATTTTGATTTAAAAATTTCTAATGCTATACAAGATACCAATAAAATAGCTGGCTGAGTAAATTGTGTTTGACCAAGTTTATCATTTTGCTCAAATAAAAGATTTTCAAAATCTATATCTAATCTTTGGCTTGCTTTTTTTATCATATCTTTTGCAATATCACTATTATCAAAAAAATCTTTACCCATTCCAACTTTTTGAGAACCTTGTCCTGGGAATATAAATGCTACATTACTCATATTATTTTTTCCTTGTTTAAAACTCTAATTTAACTTTAATTTACTAAAATCAAATGAGAATCTTAGATATATCAAAGAGAAAATCTCTTTGATATAATATAACTTAGCTACAGTGACCAGTACCACAACAGCTATCACCTTCATCGGCATGACTATGTGATGAATCATCACCACAACCACAACTACCACCCATAGCTGCTAATCCACCAACAACACCTGTTTGTACTTCCTCTTCAGTAGCATCTCTTGCATCAAGAATAGCAACTGTAAACATTAAAGTTTTTCCAGCCATTGGATGATTGTAATCAATCTCCACATCTGTATCAGTAAATGATTTTACAGTAACTTGTACAGTCTCACCATTTTCTCCAGTTCCATATAAAGTCATACCTTCAACTAAATCAACACCAGCAAATTGCTCTTTTGGCAAAGTTTGAACAGCTTCTTCATTATACTCACCATAAGCATTTTCAGGAGTTACTAATACATCTGCACTAGAACCAGTTTCCATAGTTACAAGTTTTTCTTCAAGACCTGGAATAATTTGTTGTTTACCAGAGATAAACTCTAATGGAGCAGCTCCAACATTTGAATCTAATTGTTCACCTGTATCAGCATCTTTTAGTGTGTACTCTATTGATATTACTTTATTTGTTTCGTTTGACATTTTTTTCCTTTTATTTATTTAAATTATAATTTTTTCTTTGCAATTTTTGCTTCTTTTGAATCACCATACACTTCAATTAGAGTACTGTAAAAACTAGAGGCATTATCTATATCACCCAATTTTTCAAATGATATTGCACTATGCAACAACAGTTTTGGCATCCAACTAGCTTTGTCATACAACATAGCTGATTTTTTAAAGTAAGCTATGGCATCAGAATATTTTTTTCTGTTATACCAAATCTCACCTAAATAATAGTTAGATTCTGCTGGTTTGTAATTTTTATCTAATAACGCTTCAAAAATAGGTATAGCATTTTTATAATATTGTTTTTTAAAGTATGCTTTAGCTTCTTTCATAAGTTGAGCAGAAGATTTTTTACTATCTATTTTTATATTAGATTTACTTTTTTTCTTTGTATTAGACTTAACTTTTACACTACCACCATTTGAAAATTGTTGCATTGTAGCTTCTAGTTCTTTAACTGATACATAATTTGTATTAATTTTATTTACTAGTTTTGTAAGCTTTTTGATTGAATACTTAAGAGCAGATATGTTTTTTGAAGTTCTTGCATTATTTTCTTCTTGCATTTGCATAAGTTGATTTAAGACACTTTTCATATCAGCAATTTCAGCATCTTGAGTCTCTTTTTGCTCAATAATTTTATTAACTTCTTTTACAGCTTTATTTAATCTTCTGCTATCAGATTCATAAATTGACTCAATTCCATCAATTCTTTCATTTAAAGTTTCAATAGAGCTATTAACCCCTTTTACTTTACTATCAATTGAACCTAATTTTTGCTTATTTTTTAATATGTATTTTTCGCTAGAAGTTAAACCGTAAGGCTTAGCAGAGTCGAGGTTTCCAGCACCAAATACGGAAACCTCCTGCGCATGACTGCAAATAATTAATGCAGTTAGTAGTATAGATTTTCTAATCATCTATGATTATTGTAATCGACCTAGTTTAAATTCAACTCGTCTATTTTGAGCTCTACATGCTTCATCATCAGTTTCACAAATTGGATTACTTTCTCCATATGAAATAGTAGAAATATGACTAGCAGCAATACCTTCAGCTACAAGTGCGTCTTTAACTGATTTTGCTCTTTTTAAACCTAAAGCAAAGTTATACTCATCGCTTCCCCATGAATCACAGTTACCTTCTAATTTAATTCCACTGTTTTTTAAGTTTGCTAATGCACTTGCATTGTTAGCAGCTTGCATTCTTGTTTCATCTGTTAAATTATATTTATCAAATGCAAAATGAATTGGCTTAACAGCACTAATAATAGTTTCATCAGTGATAACAGTTTCTTGAGTAGTTACAACTTGGTCAAGTACCTCTTGTTTAACTTCTTGTTTAACTTCTTGTTTTGTTTCTGGTTCAACTTGAACTTGCTTCTGGCTACATCCTGTGAATGTAACTGCTGCAGCAATTAGTGCATAAAAACTTAATTTTTTACCAACTTTTAGAATATTTGTGTTTGTCATGTGTTTCCTTTTAAACTTTTTATTTATTTTATTTAATTATAACTTAAAATAACCATTATTACCAGTCAATTGACTGTAATTTTCCACTTTTTAATGGAAATAAAAATGATTTATTGTAATTTAGACGAATTATACCCAAAGAACTTCTACCATTTAATTCTTTTGTATATATAATTGTCTCTCCATCGCTTGAAAATTTTGGAAATTGATTTTTACCACTTTGCGTAAGTGGTCGTAAAAAATCACTTTGTGTAGATATCAAATAAAGATTAAAAATACCTCTACCCTCTTTACTTGTATAAACTATATAATCTTTATACGTAGTTGCTGAGTTATTGTTTTTTCCATGATAAACTAATCTTTCAATTCCTCTACTTCCAATTTGTTTGGCAAATACATTTGGTTTACCTAATCTATCAGAGATAAACACAAATTTTGTATCATTTTCTACATATTGAGCTCCCACATCAATACCTCTATATTTTGTAAGTCTTTTTTTTCTTTTAGTTTTTGTATCAAATTCATAAATATCAGGTTGTGCATTTGGTGCCATAGTTAAAAGTAATTTTGTGCCATCTTCACTAACATCAGAACAAACTATCATACCATCACTTTGTGTGATATATTTCTTTTTACCAGTATAAATATTATAATTTATAATTGTTGGTAGAAATTTATTGTATGTAGTGTAATAAAAACTTTTTTGTTGTGAAGTTGCCCATTTTGGAAAAAGATTTAATCCACCTTTAATCACTACTTTTTGATAAGTAAGTGTATAATCTGCAATTACTATTTCGCTTTTTTTAGCACTTGTATATCTTGAAAAAATTACAAATTTATCCATCCAAGAGATACTTGGTGCTTCAAAATATTCATTTATTCCAATACTTGCCTTATGTGCCAAAAATGGATATCTATTTTTTTTATTTGTAGATAATTGTTTATTTAAAACCATATTATTTGCATTTAGATCAAATAGCTTATATTGTAAATTTAATTTACCAAGATCATTATTAGTATTAATAATCATAAATAGATCAACATTGGCTTCTTTTAGTATTGTAAAATCAGGTAATTGTGAATATGTAGTATTTACAGTCACATCAGATACATTAAAATGTCCACTTACAGCCAAATCTTGAATTATCATTTGTCTTATTTTTTTAGCAGTTGTCATATCACTATTATCAGAACTAACACTAATAGCAATTATTGGAAGATTTGTCGCTTTTTTTACAATCTCCATAGTTGCATCAATTGCAAACAGTGATTGTATAAATAAACTTAATATTAATAGTTTTTTAATCATATTTATCCTTTTGATTTAAATATAACCTCAATACTAGTCTTATTTCCCTTTTTATAAGGAGGATAATGTTTTTTAGTTTGAGATTCTAAGAATTGTTTTAATGATTCATTAAATTTTGAATCACTAGAACCTCTTTTAATACGATAGCTAAAATTTCCTTGATTATTTATTGTAACAATTACAACAGCTTTTAAGCCATCAATAACAAACATTGGATTCCAAGAACTAGCAATTATCTCATAGATTTTTGAATAATATGGATCATTTTTATGTACATTTTGAGTACTCATAGTAAGTTTTGATGAACTTGTATTTACACTATTTAAAGTTTTTGATAAATTTAAATTATCATCTCTTTTTTCTCTTATAACTTTTGCTTTAAATCTTGTAAGTGTTGGATTTACTTTTGTATTATCAACTTGTTTTTCACTTACTTTTGTATTTTTTACTTTTACATTTGCAAATAATGATTTAAAATCTGCAGTTTTAGTTTTATTTACTGAAGTTGTAACTTTGTTTTCTTGCTTTACTATTTTTTTGACATGTTTTTTTGCTGGTTGATTTTTTTTCACACTCAATGGGTCAATCATAATATCAAGTTGAATTACAGTATTTTTAGAATAAGGAGATATTTTTTGTACTTTTACATCTCGTAGATAAAGAACAAAAACTAAAATAAATAAGGCATATAAACCAAAAGATAAAAAAGCAGAAAGATAAAAATAGGCTCGATCACTCATATTTTATCCATCAGTTATAAGTGCAACTTTTGTAAAACCTGCTGTTTTTACTATACGTAATATTTGAATTACATCATCATACATCAAAGTTTTTTCTGCTCTTATATGTATAGGAGTTTTTCTATCTTGATTTTGAGCAAAAAGTGTAAAACTATCAGCAAAATTATTAAAATCATATTTTGATTTATTCATTATAATTTTTTTACTTTTCGTTACAAGTATATCTATTTTTTTTAATTGAGAAACTTGTTTACTTTTACTACCTCTTGGCAAATTGATAGATTCTTCAAACTCAATAACAGGAGCAGTTACCATAAGTATAGCAAGTAGTACCAACATCACATCTACAAGTGGGGTGATATTTAATTCTGGTTTTTGATTATAATCATACATTTTAACCCCTAGAGATTAAAATTTCTGATTGAGCTTTTAAGTAAGTATTTAATTCGTAAATTTTTCTTGTAAGAATTTGATGAAAGGTATATGCAAATATTGCTACAAAAATACCAGCTGCTGTTGCAACTAAAGCTTCAGAAATAGCTGGTGCAATTACTGCAAATGATACTTTTTGTTCATTTGCAAATTTTGCAAATGATTCTAATATACCAACAACAGTACCAAACAAACCAATAAATGGCGCAGTTGATGATACAATTGAAAGCCATGATATACCATGACTTGCATCTTTTATTATTGATATTTCACAAGCGTTAAATAATTCTTTAGAATACCTACTATTATCTGAACATTTTGATAGTTTTGATAAAGGAGACACTGTAGTACTTCTATTTAATAAAGATTCCAAAGATTTTTTTTCATTTTGTGCCGCACTTGACACACTTAAGTATTTATATATAAATATCCAAACAACTAATATAAAATAACTAGATAAAAGTGCTAATACAAAATATGTAATAGCACTTCCATTATTTAGATAATCTAAAATTGTATCTGACATTTATTATGCAAATGATGTAATTTTTGCTTCAACTGCTGCCATAGATACATTTGCATCTTGTACAGAGTTAACTAGAGATTTTGCTTCTTCTAGCTTACTAGCAATATCTGATTCACTACCACCTGTAAGGGCAACAGCACCATCAACTAATACATCAACGCTATTTTCAGATACTTTTACATGTCCCCAGTTAATAGCAACTGCTTGGGTAGAGCCATCTTGCTCAATTACAATAACACCTACACTTAATGTAGAAACCAATGAAGCATGACCAGCTAAAACTCCGAACTCTCCCTCTTTTCCAGGAAGAGTCACAGTTTTAACATCATCATTAAAGATTTCACCATTTGGTGTAACTATTGATAATTTAATTGTATCCATAAGTTATACCTTTTATGATTATTTCATACCTTCTGCTTTAGCAAGAACTTCATCAATTCCACCAACCATATAGAATGCACCTTCAGGAATATCATCGTATTTACCTTCGATAATTCCTTTAAATCCTGCAATTGTATCAGCAAGATCTACATATTTACCAGGAGATCCTGTAAATACTTCAGCAACAAAGAATGGTTGAGATAAGAATTTCTCTACTTTTCTTGCTCTATCAACAACAAGTTTATCCGCTTCACTAAGCTCATCCATACCAAGAATTGCAATAATATCTTGAAGATCTTTGTATTTTTGTAAAAGTGATTGAACACCTCTAGCTGTATCATAATGCTCAGCACCTAATACATCTGCACTTAAAATTCTTGAAGTAGAATCTAGTGGATCAACCGCTGGATAAATACCTTTTTCTGCAATCTTTCTGTTAAGAACTGTAGTTGCATCTAAGTGAGCAAATACTGAAGCAGGAGCTGGATCCGTTAAGTCATCCGCTGGTACATATACTGCTTGAACTGAAGTAATAGAACCTTTTTTAGTAGATGTAATTCTCTCTTGAAGTGTTCCCATCTCTCTAGCAAGTGTTGGTTGGTAACCAACTGCTGAAGGAATTCTTCCAAGAAGTGCAGACATCTCTGAACCTGATTGAGCAAATCTAAAGATATTATCAACAAACATAAGTACATCTAGACCTTTTTCATCTCTAAAGTACTCAGCCATTGTAAGACCAGTAAGTGCAATTCTATTTCTAGCACCTGGAGGCTCACTCATTTGACCATAACATAAAGCAACTTTATCAAGTACGTTTGAATCTTTCATCTCGTAGTAAAGGTCATTTCCTTCTCTTGTTCTTTCACCAACACCAGCAAATACAGAGTAACCATCATGTTTAAATGCAACATTATGGATAAGCTCCATAATAATAACTGTTTTACCAACACCAGCACCACCAAATAGTCCTACTTTTCCACCTTTTGCATAAGGAGCAAGTAGATCAACTACTTTAATACCAGTTTCAAACATCTCTGCTGAAGTTGATTGCTCTTCAAATGATGGAGGATCTCTGTGAATAGACCATTTTTCAACATCTGCACTTAAAGCTTCACCTTCATCAACTGGCTCACCAATTACATTAAAAATTCTACCAAGTACTTCTTCTCCAACAGGAACCATAATAGGAGCACCAGTAGCAACTACTTTTTGCCCTCTAATTAGTCCTTCTGTCATATCCATAGCAATAGTTCTAACTCTGCTATCTCCAATATGAGCAGCAACTTCTAATACTAATCTTTCTGCAGTTCCAGGAACTTCAATCGCATCATTAATTGCAGGCAGGTAGCCGTCGAATTCAATATCAACAACTGGACCCATAATCTGAATAATTTTACCTTCCATATATCCTCTTCCTTTCTATTTTCTATTTCATTGCTTCAACACCAGAAATGATTTCAATCAATTCTGTTGTAATAGCTGCTTGTCTTGCTTTATTAAACTGTACAGTTAAATCATCAACTCTTTCTTTTGCATTATTCGTTGCATTGTCCATAGCTTGCATTCTAGCACTATGCTCTGCTGCAAGAGAATCAATCAATGAATAATACATATTAAAGTCAACATATTTTTCTGTTAATTCATTTAATACTTCCTGATCATCGTCAGGTTCTATATCTAACATAGAAGCAGTTTCATCTATAGAAACTGATTCTAAGCTTACTGGTAAAAGTTCTTTAACTCTTAACTCTTGAGTTAACATATTTAAAAAACCATTATGTATAATAATAACTTTATCAGTAATACTATTGTTAAAATCTTCAACTGCAGCAGTAATAAAATCTGATGCCGTATCATAATTTGGTGCAGCAGATAAACCTACTTTAGAATCAAGAAGTTCAACTCCTTGAAAGTTAAAGTAATCTATACCTTTTCTACCTGCAGCACGTAGTCGAACTGTAACACCTTTTTCGCTATATGTTTTAAGCATATTTCGAACATGTTTAATAGTAGTCATATTAAAACCACCACAAAGACCTTTATCTGCTGTTACAAAAACAATATCTACTGTTTTTGGATTGTCATTTTGAGTAAAAGCTCTTGGTTGATTCTCATCATCTTGAACTTGACTTACTCTTTTAGCAATCTCTGATAAAACATCATTAATTTTTAATGAATATGCTTTTGCTTGTTCAGACAATTGTTGTGTTCTTCTTAATTTTGCAGAAGACACAAGCTTCATAGCTTTTGTTGTCTTTTGCGTATTTTTAACACTTTTTATTTGTCTAGAAATATCTTTTAAGTTAGCCATGGCTATTCCTTATTTTGCATTAAAAATTGTCTTGAACTCATTAATTGCTGTTTCTAAAACAGATTTAATATCATCATCAACTTTTTGTTTTGATTTAATATCTTCTAATACACTTGAGTATTTTTGCTCAATAAATGCATGAAATTCTTTTTCAAATTTAACAATATCACCAACATCAATATCATCTAAGAATCCATTTACACCAGCATATAAAATTGAAACTTGTTTTTCAATAACTAATGGTTTATTAACACCTTGTTTAAGAAGTTCAACCATTCTTTGACCTCTTTCTAACTGAGCTCTAGTTGATGCATCTAAATCAGAAGCAAATTGTGCAAATGCTTCAAGCTCTCTAAATTGTGCAAGGTCAAGTCTAAGTGTACCAGCAACTTGTTTAGTAGCTTTAATTTGTGCAGCTCCACCAACTCTTGATACTGAAAGTCCTACATTAATTGCTGGTCTAATACCAGAGTTAAATAGGTCAGTTTCTAGGAAGATTTGTCCATCAGTAATAGAAATTACGTTTGTTGGAATATATGCAGCAACATCACCTGCTTGAGTTTCAATGATTGGTAATGCAGTTAAAGAACCAGCACCTAATTCATCATTTACTTTTGCAGCTCTTTCTAATAATCTTGAGTGTAAGTAGAAAACATCCCCTGGGTATGCTTCTCGACCTGGAGGTCTTCTTAATAATAATGACATCTCTCTATATGCAACTGCATGTTTAGATAAATCATCATATACGATTAAACAATGTTGACCATTATCTCTGTAGTACTCACCTAAAGTTACACCCATGTATGGTGCAAGGAATTGTAATGCAGAAGATTCAGATGCACCAGCATTTACTATAGTAGTATATTCCATTGCTCCAGCAGCTTCAAGTGCAGAAACAATATTTGCTACAGATGATGCTTTTTGACCAATCGCAACATAAATACATTTTACATCTTGACCTTTTTGATTGATAATAGCATCAATTGCAACTGTTGTTTTACCAGTTTGTCTATCACCAATAATAAGCTCTCTTTGACCTCTACCAATTGGTACAAGTGCATCAATAGCTTTAATACCAGTTTGAAGTGGCTCATGAACTGATTTTCTAGCCATAATTCCAGGAGCTTTTTCTTCAACTAGTCTAGTTTCAGCTGCTTCAATTTCACCTTTACCATCAATAGCGGCACCTAAAGCATTTACAACTCTACCTAGTGTATTTGGACCAACTGGAGCCTCAAGAAGTTTACCAAGTCTTTTACAAGAAGTACCTTCTCTTAAACCATCAGAACTACCAAGAACAACAATACCAACAGAAGTTTCTTCTAAGTTTGCTGCAAGACCTTGAGCCCCGTTTTCAAATTCTACAATTTCACCAGCCATAACATTGTTAAGACCGTAAACTTTTGCAATACCATCTGCAAATGAGATGATTTTACCAGTTTCACTTACGTCTACATTTAATTCAAAATTATCAATTCTTTCTTTTATGATTGAACTAATTTCATCTGCTTGAATTTTTGCACCCATTCATTTTCTCCTTTATTTACTAAACTGCTTTTAAAATATGATCAATCATTTGAGATTTTAATCTATCTTTAGAGAATGCAATCTCTACTCCAAGACCTTCAATATCAACTTTGATTCCATCATAATCACATACATTTTGAGTTAAAGCCAACTCAACACCAAATTTCTTTGAAAATTGTTTCTCTATTGAATCAACATATTTATCATCTAATTTATCTTTAGTGTAAATAACACCTGTAAAATTATTAGTTAATACTGCAATTTGCTTATTTAACTCATCAGATACAACATTTATAATGTCCAATCTTTTATTAGAACCTAAAATTTTAATTAGATTTTTTGTTGCATCACTACAATTATCTAATAATGAAATAATTAAATTCTCTTTTGCTTCTAAACTAACTTCTGTTGACAATAAAATTGATACAAATTTATCTTCTTCATAAGCAGTTGCAATTGTATTTAATTCATTTGCAGTTGCTTGAATAGTTTCAATATCTCTACCATCAAGTAAAGCTTTTACATATCTTTTAGCTACTAAAATACTCATTATGCAACCTTTTTCAATACGATATTAGCTAAATCATCTTGTGATAATTCAATGTTATCTGATTTTAATAATTCATTTAACACATCTTCAACAACTTGATTTTTTACTTTTCTAGTTTCGTTTTCAATTTTATCATTTAAAGCTTTACTCAAGTGAGAAATTTCAGATTCAACACTTGCTTCAACTTGTTCTTTGATTGAAGCAATACTTTCGTTTGCCTCTTCAATAATACTTGAAGCTAAAACTTTAGATTCCTCTAGAGCTTTTTGTGCATCTTCAACTTTTTGTTGTGAAGCTTTTAGCGTATCTTGAACTTTATCCAATTGAGCTTGAATATCAGCAGTTCTTGCAGCGAAAAAAGCTTTAAACTTATCAGCAAGTAAGTAATATCCAATTGCAACAAAAATTACAAAGTTTACCGTTCTTTGGAGAATATCAGTTTCTCCACCATTTGAAGCCATCAATGCCAAAGGACTCAATGCTAATAATAATATTAATAATCTTTTCACACCTTCTCCTTATATAGTACTAAGCTTAGCTTTTAAGCTATCTTTATATTGAGGCATTTGAGCTACAAGTGTATCTTTTAATACAGTTGCTTCTTCATCCAATGTTTTAACAAAATCATTATATTTTGTTTCAATATCAGATTTAGCAGCTGTAAGTTTAGATGCAGCAATCTCATTTGCTTCATTATAAGCTTTTTCGCGAATTATAGCAGCTTCTTTTTTAGCTATAGCAATCACATGATTTGCATCAGCCAACATTCCATCTACATCAGCAGCATTGTTTCGAGCATTTTCCAAATCAGTTTTGATTGAATCATCTCTCTCATCCATATGCTTAAGTAGAGGTTTAAATAGACAACTATTTAATCTCATAAGCACTAGTAAAAACACTATCCCTGAGATAAGTAGTAAGACAGGATCTATGTCTAACATTTATTCCTCCATATTTTTATACAGTTTAGTTCGACTAAAACTGATATATTTTAACTAAATTAACTATAAACATTGATTAAAAAAGTTATAAATTAAAAAAATAGTTAAAATTGTAAACTTAAGAAACAATTTTAATTTTTTATGAAAGTTTGAAGTGCTCTAATAGCTTTTGAATATCATCTTGAGAATTAAACTCAATTTTTAAGTAGTTTTTTTCTGCTTTTACTTTAAGTTTTGATGATTTCAAAGTATCTATAACAGAATTTAGTGGTTTAAAATCATAATTAGGAGATTTTTTTATTACTTTATTTGGAGTTGTTTTTTTATCATCATTTTTAAACTCTTTTACTAGTTTTTCAGTTTCTCTAACTGAGAGTTTTTGACCAACTATTGAATCTGCTACCATTTTTTGAATTTTGTCATCTAATCCAATTAAAACTTTAGCATGACCTGCACTAATTTTATCATTTCCTAGCAATTGTTGCACATAAACACTAAGTGTTAGAAGTCTTAAAGTATTAGTAATACTTGTTCTACTTTTAAATATTCTTTTTGATAACTCTTCATGAGTTAATGAGTGTTCATTTATAAGGTGAGCATATGAATAAGCTAATTCAATGATATTTAAATCATCTCTTTGAATATTTTCAATTAAAGCCATTTCACGAAGTTTATGTTCACCAGAATCAACTATATGAGCTTTTATTTGTGTTTGACCATTCATTTTAGTAGCTCTTAGTCTTCTCTCACCAGCAACTAAAATATATCCACCATCATTATCTTCGATTACTGATATCGCTTGAAGTAAACCATATTCTTTAATAGAGTCAGCTAATTCTTGTAATTTTGTTTCATCAAATATTTTTCTTGGTTGATTTGGATTAACTTTAATTGAATCAATATCAATTAAATCTACACTTCCTTGCTTTGTTTTTGAAGTTGAGTTATCATAAGCAGTTTCAACTTCACCTAGAAGTTCACTTAATCCTCTACCTAGTGCCATTTTATATAATTGCCTTAGCTAAATTTGTATATGCTTTTGTTCCACTCGCATTTGCATCGTAAAGCATAATTGGTTTTCCAAAACTTGGAGACTCCGCTAATTTTATATTTCTTGGTATTACTATATATGAACTCTCATCAATCTTAAATAATTTATTTTCAAAATGTTGAGCAAGATCTGCGAATACTTGTTTTGATAAATTATTTTGACTACTATACATTGTTGGCAAAAAACCTTTAATTTCTAGTTGTCTATTAATTGTTTGTTTTACTAATTTAATTGTATTAAGTAATTGAGCAAGACCTTCAAGTGCAAAAAATTCACACTGTATTGGTATAAGTACAGAATTAGCTGCACTTAATGTATTAATAGTGATTGGTCCAAGTGCAGGAGGTGAATCTATAATAATATAATCATAATCAGCTCTCACTGGGTCAATTTTTCTTTTTAATACAAGTTCTCTATCTTTTGTACCTTGATAAAACTCTTTTTCAATTCCAACTAGACCAATATTTGATGGTGCTACACTAAGATTTTTAATTTGAGTTTCAAGTATAATATCACTTAACTCTTTTGTTCCAAGCATAACATGATAAATATTATACTCATAAGTATCTCGCTGAAAACCCAAAGATGTAGTAGCATTGGCTTGAGGATCTGCATCAATTAATAGTACTCGTTTACCTTCAAGAGCTAACGCTGCACTTAAATTTACTGCAGTTGTAGTTTTACCTACACCACCTTTTTGATTTGCTATTGCAATTATCTCTGTCATCTTAAGCTATACACCTTTTTATTATCTATTAAAATTGAACCATCATCACATAAGACTGCTTGATTTAAAGAAGTTTTTTGATCATTAATTGTTGTGGTAAAATTTTTATTCTTGTGAAATTCTACCTCAAAAAGACTAAATATTTGCTTCCATGAAGGATATTTTTCTATATGTATAAAATAATTTTTTAAAAGTTTTTTTGTATCAATATCAATATCTAAATAGCCAAGATATTTATCATCAACTTTTTTTAGATTTAAGCCAATACCACATAATAAAATATCTTTAGATAAAGTTGTAATTGTTCCACCAAATTTATGTTTATCCATATAAAAATCATTAGGCCACTTTAACCATAATTTAGAACCTAGTTTTTCTAATTCTAGTTTTAAAATATATGAAAAATATATTGAAGCAGATTGAAGGGGTAAATCTTTTGGTAAGTTATCAGTAGATACTGCAAATGAGAAAAAAAGATTACCCTCTTTTCCATCCCAAGTATTATCCCTACTACCAATTCCAGCAGTTTGATTAAATGTATAAAAACAAATTGGATTTATGTATAAATTTTGTTTGAAATAGTTTTTTAAATAAGTGTGTGTTGAATCAACACTATCAAGATAAAATATTTCCAATTTCTAATCTTTTCCCACGAATATAATCTACACTATTCATAGCTTTTTTACTTGAAGGTTGAACCATACTAATTTGAATTGAACCTTTTGTACAGCCAACAATAATAGAATCTTTTTTTATATCTAAAATTTCTCCAGATATATTTGAAGAGTTATTTTCAATTAATTTTAGTTCTTTTAATTTTAATTTTGAATCCAAAAATAATCCCGGCCAATAACAATATGCTTTATATTTTAAATATAAACTTTTAGCATTATCAAATGATACTAAACCATCATCTTTTTTAATTTTTTTACAATATGAAACTTCACTTTCATTTTGTTTTTTTGGTTTTATATTATCAAAATCATTTAATACAGTTATAGTAAGATTTGCTGCAATTTGTGATAATTGATCAAATAGTTGATCTACTCTTGTATCATCATCAATTTTTTGATATTGCCATGCTAAAATATCTCCACTATCCAGACCTATTTGCATCATCATAGCAGTCACACCAGTGTATTCATCATCATTTAATAATACCTCTTGAATAGGACTAGCACCTCTATATTTTGGTAATAGTGAAGCATGTAGATTTATACATGGAGCAATATCTAAAATATCTTGAGGTAATATTTGACCATAAGCTGCAACAATAATAAAATCAGGATTTAAAGATTTAATTGATTGAGTAATTGTTTCATCTTTTAAAGATGTAGGTTGATATATAGGGAAATCCACCTCATGATCAATACAATATTGTTTGATATGAGGTGGAGTAATAATTTGTTTACGGCCAATTGGTTTATCTGGTTGAGTAAATAAACCAATCACTTCCATATTTTGCTTTAATATTTTTTCTAAAATAGTTGTAGCATAATCAGGAGTTCCCATAAACAAAATTTTCATTTTTTATCCTCTTGAGTTAGAACGACCAGATCTTCCGCCAGATCTTCCACCACTTGATCTACCACCAGATCTTCCGCCGCTTGATCTACCGCCAGATCTATCTCCACCAGATCTTCCACCACTTCGACCTCTAAATCCTCGTGAGTTATGTCTACCTCTTCCACCAGATTTACTGTCTTTTGCTCTACTTAATAAGAAATTGATATCTTTTAAACTTTTACCAATATTCTCTTTTCCAGCTACTTTATCATCTTCAATTAAAATTGAAGCTAATTTTTGAACTATTGTAGAAAGATCATATTTAGATTTTAATTCTTCAACTAAACCATAAGCGTGTTCAGTTATTTCAACTTCATCAATTTTTTTCACTAAAGTATCAGCTTTTTTAACTTTTACATCACCAATAGTTGGAATAACTCTTGATTCCATAGTTCCACCAGTATCTTTTTGAATTTTAGTTAATTGTCTAAATTCATGTGGAGAAACGATAGATATAGCAATACCATCTTTACCAGCTCGTCCAGTTCGTCCAATTCTATGTACATAGCTTTCAGAGTCAAATGGTAATTGATAATTAAATACATGCGTTACATCACTTACATCAAGTCCACGTGCAGCTACATCTGTTGCAACTAAAACTTCAAGATTTCCACCTTTAAATGCTCTAATTACTTCTTCTCTTTGTCTTTGCTCCATATCTCCATGAAGACCTTTTGCAGAAAAACCTTGAGAGATTAAATAAGTTGATAATCTATCAACATCTTTTTTCATTTTACAAAATACAATTGATTTTGTTGGATTTTTATAGTCATATAATCTAATTAAAGCATCATCTCTTTCATACTCATCAACTACATAATATAGTTGTTTAATAGATGATTGTGTAACTTCAGATTTAGTAATAGTTACATATTGTGGATCTTTTAAAATCTTTTTAGAAAGTTCTTTAATTGGTTTTGGCATAGTTGCACTAAACATTAAAGTTTGTCTCTCTTTTGGTAAAAATTTGAAAATATTTTTAATATCTTCTAAGAATCCCATATCAAGCATCTCATCAGCTTCATCTAAAATTACATACTGAGGATGAATAACAATTTGTTTTTTAGATAATAAATCTAAAAGTCTTCCTGGAGTTGCTACAACTATAGAAGCACTTTCAACATGTTTTATTTGTCTTGAATATGATGTACCACCATATACTGTAGCAGTTTTTATATCTAAAAACTTTCCAAATCTAAACAGTTCATCACTTACTTGCATTGCTAGTTCTCTTGTTGGGACAATTACTAATGCCTCAACTCCACCTTTACATTCCATCATATTTAAAACTGGTAATCCAAATGCTGCAGTTTTACCTGTACCTGTATGTGCTTGTGCAACTAAATCAGCTCCAGTTAAAACAATTGGCATAGCATCTCTTTGTACTGGACTTGGTTCTTTAAATCCAGCTGATTCGATTGCTTTTTGTAATTGTGGTTTAAAATTAAATTCGTTAAATGTCATATTTTTTCTTTCTTTCTCTTTGTTTATTTATTATAAAAAAGTGTCCCACCTTGGTGGTTATTGTTGAGTAAGAATTCATATACATTTTCTAATTCAAAACCACTACTTAGGTACATCTTATTATTATGTTTTAATAAGAATTGCGCAGCTTTTAGCTTTGTGGCAATTCCACCTGTAGCAAATTCATTATTTGCTACTTGCTCTACATTGAGCATAGTTTCATCAATACTATTGATTATTTTTTGTAATATTGCATCATCATAAAGATGTGGATTTTTATTATAATATCCATCAATATCTGTAAGAATAACCAACATATCAGCATTAAAATGATGAGTTACATGAGCTGCTAATTGGTCATTATCACCAAATACCAACTCATCAGTTGCTGTCACATCATTTTCATTTATTATTGGTAAAATACCATTTTGAAGTAAAATTTCTAAAGCAGATGCCGCATATGCAGTTCTTTTTCTAGAATCAAAATCATCTGCAGTTAATAAAACTTGTGAACAAATTATATTATGCTTTTTAAAATTTTCTTTATACTCTTTCATCAATAAAGGTTGTCCAATAGACGCTAAGGCCTGTTTATTTCCAACTATACTCTTATCTAAAGGCAATAAAGTATATCCTGCAGCAACTGCACCAGAACTTACTAATATTACCTCATATTTTGTTTTTAATTTTGCAATTAAATCTACAAGATTTCTTAAACGTTGTGTCGCCAATGTATTATCCTGAGTTAATACAGCACTACCAACTTTTAATACTATTCTATCCATTTTAACTATTTTTGCTCCAATAGATCATATAGGGCAAATCTTAATGGTGTAGTATTTGTATGCATAGGTGAAGATATTGGTAAAATAAAATATGGTAATTCATTATCATATTTTTCATAAGTTAAATCTTGTACATAATATACTTTTTGTTTATCAAATCCAAAAGAGTTCTCTTTTGAAATTTCTAAATCAAGAGATTTAATAAACTCTTCACATTTAGCATTTAGCTCCTCTTGATCAATAGCATCAATTTTTGTTAAAGCTATTGCAAATTTTCTATTTGAAAGGTGCTGTGAAAATTTTGCAACTTCTTGCTTTAATACTTTATATTGATCAATTGGATCTCTATAATTTGCCATATCTATCATATATAAAAGGTTTTGAGTTCTTTCAATATGTTTTAAAAACTCCAAACCTAAACCTCTACCTTCACTAGCACCATCGATAATCCCAGGAATATCAGCCATTACAAATGAATTATAATCTCCAACTTCAACTACACCTAGTTTTGGTGTTAAAGTTGTAAATTCATAATTTGCAATTTGTGGTGCAGCGTTAGACAAAGTAGAAATCAATGTAGATTTCCCTACATTTGGATATCCAACTAATCCAACATCAGCAATTAGTTTTAACTCTAATCTTATTTCTAACTCTTGTCCTGGAAGACCTGGTTGGAAATATGTTGGAACTTGATTTCTAGAATTCTTAAAATTTGTATTTCCAAGTCCACCTTTTCCACCCTCAAGTAAAATAACTTCTTCACCCTCTTCTAGTAAATCAAGAAGAACTTCATCATTTCCATTATCAATTACTTGAGTTCCCGGAGGAACAGTTAAAATCAATGATTCACCAGATTTACCAGTACAATTACTAGGCATTCCTGGCTGACCATTTTTAGCTTTAAGTATATTTCTACCCTTATACCATGATAAAGTATCTGTGTTGTTATCTACTCTAAATACAACATTTCCACCTTTTCCACCGCTTCCACCATCTGGTCCACCTTTGACCACAAACTTTTCACGACGAAATGATGAACAACCTGATCCACCTTTTCCAGATGATACAGTAAAACGAACACTATCTACAAACATACTTATAACCCTTTTTAAATACAAAAAGGGTACCAAGGAAGACCTTAGTACCCTTCATTAAGCAAAAACAAAATATCAACCTACGAAGCGTAAACTGAAACTTTCTTTCTTTTTTTATCTTTGATTTCGAATTTTACTTCTCCATCAATTAATGAATAAATTGTATGGTCTTTACCCATCCCAACATTTTCACCTGGATGAACTTTCGTTCCTCTTTGTCTAATGATAATGTTACCAGCAATTACTGACTCACCACCAAATTTTTTTACGCCTAATCTTCGTCCAGCTGAATCTCTATTATTCTGTGTACTACCTTGACCTTTCTTGTGTGCCATGTTTTCTCCTTAAGCTGCTATGCTAGTAATTCTTACTTTAGTGAAGCTTCTTCTGAAACCTCTTTTAAGTTTACTATCTTTTCTTCTTCTTTTTTTGTAGATGATAACTTTTTTATCTCGACCTTCTACAATAACCTCAGCAGTAACTTTAGCATTAGCTACATCACCACCAACTTTTAACTCACCGTCATTAACAGCGATAACATCTGTAAATTCAATAACTTCTTTTGGTTCTTTACTTAGTTTATCAAGATCTAAGATATCACCTTCTTGAACTTTATATTGTTTTCCACCAGATTTAATAATTGCGTACATGCTATATCCTCTATAATTCTCTTCTACTTTATCTAATAAATGATTTGCTAGATTTTTTGTGAAGCGAATAATAGCTAATTTTAAATTAAATTAAGTTTAAGTTAGCTAATTATTAATGAAAATTCGTAGATATTGCAACTACGTCAATTTCAATTAAAACATTTTTTGGCAATGTTTGAACAGCAACAGTACTACGTGCTGGTTTATGATCACCAAAAAATTCTGCAAATAAAACATTTACAATACCAAAATCATACATATTATCCAAAAATATATTTGCTTTTATTACTTTATCAGGTGAAGACCCTGATGCCTCTAATACATTTCTAAGATTTTCAAATACTTGTCTTGTTTGTAACTTTATATCATTTTCTACCAATGTACCATCTGGAGTTAGAGCTATTTGTCCTGAAGTATAAACCAATCCTCCACTAACAATTGCTTGTGAATATGGTCCGATTGCAGCTGGTGCATTTGAAGTTTCTATATATTGCATTAATTTTTTTCCTTTATATTAAATTGTAAGAGACTAATTTTCCTGCTTTTAAATCTCTAATATTCTCTTTAATTTTTCGTATAAGAATACTTGCTTGTTTTAATGTCAAACTTTTATCCATCGTTACACTACTTAATTTTTGATTATAAAAGTTTATCAAAAATCTTAATAATTGTTGCTTTAACTCATCTTGATTGTAAATAATTATCTCATCTTGTAAAAAAATGCCTCTTAATTTTGAATTCTCTTTATCATTTAAAAGCATTTTAAACTCTTCTTGATGATTTAAAAACATACTCTCATCAATAATATCTAAAACCATATCTAAATATTGAGGTTTATCTAAAATAGTTTTTATAATACTAAGTTCAGCAATATCTACATTTGTAAGATGTGATTGCATATTGTTTGCTCTTTGATTTTGTCGTTGTACATGTATATGTTTTGTATTTATATTTAATGCACTTGCAACATATTTTGCATATTCATCTTGAAGTATTGGACTTAAAGTTTGTAAATATGAATTTACCTCTTTTAAGCAATGCTGTTTTTGTTCTGGAATATGTATCTCATATTTTGCAATAATCATATCAATTACAAATGGTATAAATGGTTTTGGAGATGAAAACATCTCTTCTAACTCTTTAATCTTGCCATCTTTTACCATATCTGCAGGATCAACTCCTTGAGAAAATATTACAACACCACCTTCAAAATTACTATGACTTAACATAACTGCAGCTTTAAGTGCTGCATTAAGTCCTGCTTTATCACCATCATATGCAACAATTACTTGAGGTTCACCCCTTTTTAGTAAAGGTAAATGTTCTTGTGTAAGCGCAGTTCCTAGAGTCGCAACAGCAGTATCAAATCCAGCTTGATGTAACATAATCACATCTAAATATCCTTCAGTTACTATTATTCTTTTTCTTTCATAAATATTCTGCTTTGCTATATGGTATCCATATAATAATCTTGATTTATTAAATATCTTTGTTTGTGGAGAGTTTACATATTTTGCATTATGTCCTGTGATTGTTCTTCCACCAAATCCTACTATTTTAGAATTTAATGCATATATAGGAAAAGTGATTCTTTCAATAAATCTTGCATATAATCCATTTTGTCCAGAATCTATAATTCCAAGATCTTTTGCATCACCTAGATTTAAAAAATTTGTTTTTAAAAAATTAATTGTTTCATGAGATTTTGGAGCATATCCTATCTCAAACTTTTCAATAGATGCAGAAGATATACCCCTATTTTGAATATACTGTTTTGCTATTTCATTTGTCGTAAAAAGTTTTTGATAATATTGATTAATTTTTTCTATAACTTGTAAATCTTGTTTCTTTTGATTGTTATTATCATACTCTAAAGTAAAATTTACCATAGATGCTAGTTTTTCTAATGTTTCTGGATATGATAATTTTTCATAGTCCATTACAAATTTAATAGAATCTCCACCAACGCCACATCCAAAACAGTGAAATATCTGTTTTGCTGGACTTACTACCATAGAGGGCGTATCTTCTTGATGAAATGGGCAACATGCTTTAAAATTTGCACCAGATTTTTTTAATTCTATAAATTGTGAGACAATATCTACAATATCAAGATGCGTTTTAAGGTTTTCTATGGAGTCTTTAGTTATCATAACGTATATTATAACTAATAAGGGCTTAATTTTTTGGATGGATTATTTTTACAATACCGTGATCCTTTAATTGGATTTATCGTATTATTTGCTATTATTTTTGCAGTATCTTTTCTTACTTATACTTTTGGTGCATACAAAGAAAAAAAAGCAAGACGTGAATATCGTAAGCTTTTAAAAAGATTTGAATTAGGTACTTTAAAAGATGAAGATTATGTTCATCTTTACACAACTTATAATTTACCATTTGATTCTATTTTACTTTTAGCTTCTACATTTTTGCATAAAGGTAAATACAATAAAGCTATCTCAGTATATCTATCACTTTTAGAACATGTTGAAGATAGAGTAAAAAAAGAGGAATTACTAGAACTTCTTGGAACTACTTATTTTAAAGGTGGTTTTCTACAAAGATCTAAAGAAATATTTTTAAAAATATTAAAATTTTCACCTAGAAATAAAAAAGCATTACATCATCTTCAACTTATATTTGAGAAATTGAAAGATTTTAAAGATGTAAGTGATATTTTAAATGTACTTGAAGAGTTAGGGCAAAATGTAACAAAAGAAAAAATATATATTCAAGCACTTGAAATTTTGAATGATCCACTACTATCTTTTGAAAAAAAATCTCAAATATTAGTAGAACTAAATACTAAAAACAATTTAATTGAAAAACTTGTAGTTAGATTTTTATTAAAATATGACAAACCATATTTTTGGAAAAACACTCACAAATTTAATTTAAAAAATTGTGAAGATATATTATGGGAGCAACCTCTTGATAGTGTAGATCTTAATGTAATTAAAAATAATAAATTTTTGAGTGAAATATATAGTGCAAAGGGTTATATAAATAATGTAAAACAAAGTGATCAGTTTGAATTTAATGTTATGATTGCATTAAGTGATAAACAAGATATTGCAAAAACTGATCTAAATTTTGAATATATTTGTTCATCTTGTAAATCACTTCATCCTATTTATGAATCAAGATGTCCACATTGTCAAGCTATATTAAGCTTTATTACTAAACCATATCTTACAAAAAGGCATACATATGAAGAAAATTTCTCTTTACAGTGATGGTTCAAGCTTGGGTAATCCTGGACCTGGTGGTTGGGGGACAATTTTAAGATATAATGGTAAAGAAAAAGAATTATTTGGTGGTGAGAACAATACCACAAATAATAAAATGGAACTCTTAGGAGTAATAAAAGGTCTTGAAGCATTAAAAGAGCCATGTGAGGTTGAGATATATAGTGATTCAACTTATGTAGTTAAAGCTATAAATGAATGGTTAAAAGGATGGGAAAAAGCAAATTTTAGACAAGGAACAGCAAAAGAGGTAAAAAATATTGATCTATGGAAAAGATATTTAGATGCAGCTAAACCACATAAAATATCTGCAAACTGGGTAAAAGGACATGCAGGACATGATGAAAATGAAAGATGCGATAAACTCGCTTACAATGAAGCACAAAGGATAAAAAGCAATGCATAATATAAAAAAATTAGAACAGTGTTTGGATTATCAGTTTAGAAATAGAGACCTGATACTCGAAGCACTTACGCATAAAAGTTTTAAAAAACCATACAACAACGAAAGATTAGAATTCTTAGGAGATGCTGTATTAAACTTAATAGTTGGAGAATATTTATTTTATAAATTTCCAGATTCAAATGAGGGTGAACTATCAAAAATAAGAGCATCACTTGTAAATGAAAAAGGATTTACACTTTTAGCAAATAAGATAAATCTTGGTGATTATATCTATATGTCAAGTGCAGAAGATAGAAATGAAGGAAGACTAAAAGCTTCTATTTTATCTGATGCTTTTGAAGCTATTATGGGTGCAATATATATTGAATCAGGTATTGAAGTACTAAAACCAATCATTTTAAAACTACTTGAACGAAGCTATGATAAAATAAATCTTGATGAACTATTTTCTGATTATAAAACTGCTCTTCAAGAGATCACTCAAGCTAGATTTGGATGTATTCCAGAATACAGACTTGTAAAAGCTTTTGGTCCAGATCATAAAAAAGAATTTGAGATGGAGATATATATTGATGATAAACTTTATGGAAAAGCTATAGATAAAAGTAAAAAATTAGCCCAACAAAAAGTAGCAAAAATAGCTATAGATACGTTAAAAAGTAAAAAGGACTAAAGTGAATACATTTGGAGAAAAATTTAAATTTACTACTTTTGGTGAATCACATGGAAAAGCTTTAGGATGTATAGTTGATGGTGTACCAGCTGGTCTAAAAATTGATGAAGAGTTTATACAAGAACAAATGGATAAAAGAAAACCAGGAAAAACAAAATTTGAAACTGCACGAAAAGAGAGTGATAAAGTTGAAATTTTAAGTGGAGTTTTTGAAGGAATCAGTACGGGAACTCCAATAGCTATGATAATATTTAATGAAAATCAAAAAAGTCGTGATTATACAAATGTAAAAGATCTATTTCGTCCAGGACATGCAGATTTTACATATTTTCATAAATATGGTCTAAGAGATTATAGAGGTGGAGGAAGAAGTAGTGCTAGAGAGACTGCAGCTAGAGTAGCAGCTGGTGCTATAGCTCAACTTCTTTTAGATCAACTAGGAATAAAAGTTGAAGCTGGAATTTGTGAAATAGCTGGAATAAAAAGTGAAAAAATTAATTTTGAATACAGTACTACAAGTACTATATTTGCATTAGATAAAGATATAGAACAAAAACAAAAAGATGCTATTTCAGATGCACTAAAGGCACACGATTCAGTAGGAGGTGCAGTTTTAGTAAAAGCTAGCGGAGTTCCTGTAGGATTAGGTGAACCTATGTATCACAAACTAGATGGTCAAATAGCTTCAGCTATGATGGGACTAAATGCAGTAAAAGCAGTTGAAATTGGAGATGGGATAGAAGCTTCAAGAAATAAAGGAAGCCACAACAATGATCAAATATCTTCAAATGGTTTTTTATCAAACCATAGTGGTGGAATATTAGGTGGGATTAGCAATGGGGATGATATTATCACAAAAGTATATTTTAAACCCACACCATCAATTTTTATAGAACAACAAACAGTAAATGAACAAAATGAAGATACAAACTACTATCTAAAAGGACGTCATGACCCTTGTGTAGCAATAAGAGGAAGTGTAGTATGTCAGGCTATGATGGCTTTAATTTTAGCTGATATGGTACTTCTTAATATGAATTCAAAAATGGAAAATCTAAAAGCAGTATATAAATAAATTTATATACTGCTTTTTTTGGTATTAACTACAATCTTTGCACAAATTGCTGCTATAAATATAGCAACAATATCCATATTACTATAAGTACCATATTTAGAATAATCTTGCACTACCTTTGGTATCCAATTAAAACTTGATAAATCAAAGTACTGAATAAATTCAAAAAATAGATTTAATATCATCCAAAATAGAATTGAAAAAGTAGCATTAGACTGTTCAAAAATCAACCAAGTTAATATTGAAAAAGTAAAAACATGGGCAAATGATGGAAAAGAATTAAAATAAACTACATATTTACTTGCAATTCTATAACCATCAATACCCAAATAGTTTGCAACTATTGTTGGTTCACGAAAGAAATAATAAAATAATATTCCAATCATAAATACTAATAAAGATACAAATATATATCTATAAATATACATCATATATATTCTATTGTAACTCACTATTTATTTGCTCTAACGTATTATTAGACACTTTTGAATCTATATCATATCCATAATATTTTTGAAATGATGCAATAGATCTTCTTGTCATAGGACCAGAAATACCATCTACTCTACTTCTATAAAATCCAAGTTTTTTCAATCCTCTTTGAATATTAGCTATCAAACGTTTATTTGATGCAGTTTTTTTATGATATTTTTTTACAGATTTAGATTGATATTTTGTAAAATTATACCCATTTGCTTTTGCTAATCTATAATATTGATTAGCTTTTGTAGGGTTTTTTCTTACTCCTATTCCATATTTATATATATTATATAAATCAACATATGCATATACAAACTCTTTTTTAGCTGCACTTTTAAGTAATCTAATTGCTTCATTAGCCTTAGGCTTTCTAGTGTATAACAATCTATTTGCCAAAATAACTTCAGCCATTGGATATTTTAGTTCAGCTGATTTTTTTAACATTTTTGTTGCAACTCTTTGATTTTTTGCTCTACCTAAACCATCCCTATTCATAACAAACAATTTAAAATATCCATATCCACTATCATTTTTACTTGCTTCAAGATAATTTTTATATGCAGCATCATATTTCTCATTTTTAAAATAATTATCTGCTTTTTGTTCATAAAAAGATGCTTTAATACTTCCAAAAAATGAAGCTGAAACATCCAAACTAAACAATAAAACAAATATTACAAAAACATATTTTAGTGATTTCATATAAGTAATCATTTCCCACCTCCATCACCGCCACCGGAGCAGTTATGTATTAAAAACCATTCATCACTTTTTCCATATGAAACAAAAAAGTTATGTGTTGAGTTTATATTTAAATTATAAACTGTTAGGTCTTTTTTTATTTTATAAATACTTTTTACAGGAACAAAACTGTTACCATCAAATACACTATCATTTGTCGATATATCATGTATTCGTTTCCATCCATCTTGTGTCAAAAATCTCTCATAAGCAGTTGCTTTAATAGAATCGTTTAATATATACAAATGATTATTTTTATCAATAAAATTTCTATTTACACTTGATATACCAATTTGATCATTTGCTATATCATAAATCATAATTTTATCACCAGCTGTAATTTTATCAATAGATTTTAATCTTCCATCATCCATCACAATTTTTGTATTTTTTGGAAAACATGTTTTTTGTGATTCTTGTAATATTCTATTAATATCTCTATCAATTGCTTTATTTTCATCACTAAGTTTACTAATAACTATATCTGCTGTTTCTTTTCTCCATCTTTGATGTTTAATCTCAGCTTCTGGATCTCTATATGTTGAATTCATCATAATATGACTTCCACCTTGTAAAGCTTCAATTATTTTCATATCAGCATCCATACGATCTCTTCTAGCATTTTCTATTTGCTCATCATTCCATACTTTATCTTTTTTAAGCTTATCTAATCTTTTTTTTGTAGTAATATCCATACTATCCTGCTTAACTGCAGGTGCTGGAGAACTATTTGGCGAGCCACCTCCCATACAACCAAACATAAAAAACATACCAACAAAAAATAATCCAAAAAGTCCGATACTTTTTCTAACTTGTAGATTTTTCATAATATACCTCCTTTTTTATCTATACTTCATGATACTCTTATAAATATTATAATTCAAGACAATAAAACTATTAATTATTAAAAATATATAAAAAGATTATTAAGTTAGGAGGATACTTTATTTACCTAAACAAAAACTACCAAACATTACATCTAACATTTGGGTATGTTCATATGGTCTAGTGATATTAGATATACTTACTAGTGCTTCATTTATATGATAAGCAAAGAATTCTAATTCACCAGTTTGAAGTGGAGTTTGAGATTGAGTAATATGATTTAATGCTTCTTGCACTGAGCTTACTTGTCTTTTTGAAATAAGTGTCATATCATCACTATGTGTATTATTATCTAAGATATTTTCAATTTGTTTAATAAGAGGATTTATATCATTTTTTGTACTTAGACTAATAAACTTATCAAAATTATTAGAGTTAAATTTGCTTTCTAAATCTGTTTTATTAAGTACTATAATTTTTTCTTTTGTTGTTTTATCTAAAATATCAATGATATGTTTATCTTGTTCATCTTGAACACGACTACTATCAAATAAAGCTACAATAATATCTGCACTTTGAATAGATTCCAAAGATTTTTCTATACCAATCTTTTCTATCTCATCACTAGAGTCTCTAATACCAGCAGTATCAACTATTTTAATAATATGTGTCCCAAGTTTTACACTCTCTTCTATAGTATCACGTGTAGTTCCTGCGATATCACTAACTATTGCTCTATCGCAATCCAAAAGTTTATTTAGAAGTGAAGATTTACCTACATTTGGTTTACCAATAATTGCAACTTTAAATCCCTCAATCATACCGACACGTCTTTGACTAGATTCTAATGTGTTTGTTAAAAGTTTTGTTATAGATGTAAGTTTATTTTGTATTTGTTCAAAAATATCTGATGGTAAATCTTCTTCAGCATAATCGATATTGACTTCAGTATATGCGAGCATAAAAAGTAAATCTTCTCTAATATTTTCTACAAAATTTTTAAGTTCACCATTTAATTGTTTTGCTAAAAGTCTTACACTATCTTCACTTCTAGCTTCAATTAATTTTGCAATAGCTTCTGCTTGAGTAAGATCTATTTTGCCATTTAAGAATGCTCTTTTAGAAAATTCTCCAGGATCAGCTAATCTAGCTCCTACTTCAATCAATGCATCCAATATCATATTTGAAACTGCAATTCCACCATGACATTGGAATTCTACTATATCTTCGCCTGTAAAACTATGTGGATTTTTAAAATATAAAAGTAGAGCTTCATCTATAATATTTTGCTTTACATCATAGACTTTACATAATTTAGCAACTCTTGGAGTTAAAGATGTAGTTTGAAGTAGTTTTAGAGCAAGTGCTAAAGCATCTTGCCCACTTAATCTAATAATAGATATCGATCCTATACCATTTGCTGTAGCTATTGCTACAATGGTATCATTGCTTTTTATATTCATTTACAAGTATATACTTATCGCCACGTATATTTGTTTTTACTGCTACATATTTATCTGGGAATTCAGTTCTTAATCTAGTCAGTGCAATATGCACAAGTATACCATCTAAAGCTTTGGTTTTATAAGATCCTGTTTCATTAATCTTTTCAATTACAGGTTCAAGATAATTCTCAATTGCATTTTCTTGATTTTCTAAAAATTGTGCAACTTCAAGTCTTAACATTAAATTATATGTAGTATTAATCCAATTAAATAAAATATAAGACAATGCTTTATATCTATATCCCTCTTTACCAATTAATAGTGCACTATCAACTCCAGTAAAACCGATATATAAAGTTTGTTCATCATGTAGTCTAACTTCAATCTCATCAATCTCATAACAAGAATATGAGAATAATTCATTTACTTTTTCTTTTACTTCATCAATAATTTTTTGAGAATCTTTCTTTATTACCGCTTTTTCATATAATGGTTTTTTATCAGATTCATTATAAAAGCTTTCAAATATTTTTTCTTTTTTTTCAACTCGTGGATCATTGTCAAAGTTATGTTTTAGTTTTGGTTTTTCTTTTGTATCTTGTGTAGTTGTATTTGCATTTGCTATAGTAGTTGCTACATCTTCAATCACTATTTTCTTTTTAAAGTTTTTCTTTTTCGTATAAGATTTTTCATCTTTATTATTTGAAGGTTTATTTTTTAGTGTAGCAGTAATAATCGCATTTTTTCGGCCAAAACCTAAAAAACCACGACTATGCTGCTGGATAATTTCAATATTTAAACTAGTAATTGAACAAGAAAAATCAGCTGAAGCAAGCTCGTAAGCTTCTTCAAGTGTTTTTGCTTCAAACTGTTTCATTAGTTATCCTTTTTATGTTTATGTTGTAAATGTTCCTCGTGTCTTGCTTTTTTTGCTCTTGCAAATAATTGGTTTACATAATATTGTTGTCCCACTGTAAATAAGTTATTTATAAACCAGTATAGAGTTAGACCTGCTGGGAACCATAAGAAGAAGAATGTAAATACAATAGGCAACCATTGGAACATTTTCTTTTGCATAGGATCTTGAATCGTATTTGGAGTGATTAATTGTTGTAAGAACATTGTTCCACCCATTAAGATTGGTAAGATGTAATATGGATCCATCTCAGCTAAGTCATCAATCCATAAAATCCACTCAGCTCCTTTTAACTCAATAGCATTTAAAAGTACTCTATAGATTGAAAAGAATACAGGAATTTGAAGTACAATTGGAAGACACCCACCCATTGGATTTGCACCCTCTTTCTTGTATAGTTCCATCATATGAACACCAGATTTTTGGCTATCACCTTTATATTTTTCTTGTATTTGTTTAATTTTAGGAGCAAGTTCTTTTAACTTGTTCATACTTACCATACCTTTGTATGATAATGGATATAAAATTAATTTAACTAAAACTGTTAATAATACAATTGTCCATCCCCAGTTACCTACATAACTATGTATATATTGTAAAAGTAAGAACATAGGCTTAGCTATAAATGTAAACCAACCATATTCAATAACATCTGTTAGTTCTGGATTTAATGCTTCAAGAGTTTTAAACTCTTTAGGTCCCATATATCCACTTAAATCTATATTGTTTTTTGCATGAATAAAGATTTGAGGATTACTATCATTATCTGGCATAATTGATACTGACATGCTCTTTTTAAAGTTATATAATACCGTTGTATAATATCTATCAAAAGCTGCTGCAAACTTTGCACCTGTTAAAGTCAACGTTTTATCTGCATCTTCATCTTTTACCAAAGTTAAAGTATTATCATTCATTTTAACAATAGCACCATGATCTGCATACATATCAGCTAATACATCAGGTCTATATCCTGGAGTTATAAAAAACTCTTTATTATTTGTAGCATTTACACTAATATCATAATGTCCATCAGGATAAAATGTAAGTTTTTTAGTTAAAACTGTATCTTTTAATTGTTGAGTTAAAGTTATCTCTTGCTTAGATACAGAAGCATCTACATCTTTAGAACTTGATTGTACTTGAATTTCAAAAGCTTCTTTATTAATATTTGTATCTGAAAATCTAACCTCTAATGGTTTTAATTGCGTAGCATTAAACATTTTAATATGTTTTTTATCTTTATCAATATATTGAGTTCCAATAAGTGTTACTTGTGCTACTCTTCCAAGTGAATCTATTTCAATAATGTTATTTTTAGTTTTAATTGTAGTAACAATATTTGAAACATTTGTTGTTTTTGTTGCTGGAGCTAAATTTGTATTAGTTTGAGCGCTAGCAGGTGCAGCATTATCTACTTTTGCAACTTGAGGTGTTATGTTTTGTTGTTGTGTAGTTTTTATTTGTTGTTCATTTTTAGTTTTTGCTTGAAGTTCAGCTTCTAGTTGCTGAGGCTTTAAATAAAAGAAGTCATATGCTATAAAAAAAGCAAATGATATTACTGTGGCTAAAAGCACCCGTTTTTGTGTATCTTGTTTATTCATATTATTATCGTGTATACTCATTAATTTCTATCCCAATTTTTTATTATTTTAAAATATTTTGCATCTTTATGTATTGGTATAAACCAATATTTTACTCTGATTTTTTTATTTGTGTTTGCTTCCAATTTGTTTTTTTTTACAATAGGATAGTCAAAACCACCAGGAAAAAGTTGATTGCACTTTAAAATCCTTGTAATTGTAAAATAAGTTGCCTTAAAAAATGTATTGTTTTCAAACTGAATTTTAGCATATTGAGAACATGTTGGTTGATATCTACAACTTCCATTTGAAAATATTGATAAAAACTTTCTATAAAATTCAATTATTATTAATATAAGTTTTCTAATCATTTATATAATTCTAATCTTTTAAATGCAAAATTAAAATCATTTTGTAATTTTTTATAGTCATGTTCTACAATCTTATCTTTTGCAACAAAAATATATTTTCCATTTTTTAATTTTGGAGCAATATCTTTTATAATTGCTCTTAATCTTCTTCTGGCTTTATTTCTAACTACTGCATTGCCTACTTTTTTAGAAGTAACAAAAGCAAAACTAAATTTTTCTGCAGGCACAAAAAAAGCGACAAACGAGTGGGTATGCCACTTGCTGCCGCTTCTATATATCTTTGAAAATTCTCTTTGTGAATTTAATCTATAAGATTTACTTAGATAGCTAATCTTTTTCTACCCTTAGCTCTTCTTGCTTTAATAATTGCTCTTCCGTTTTTAGTTTTCATTCTGATTCTAAAACCATGTGTTCTTTTTCTTGGCGTGTTATGCGGTTGATATGTTCTTTTCATTTTATTTCCTGCTTTTATTTAATTTGTGTACTCTTTACACTTTATAGCTTGGAGTTTTGCAACACATCCAAGTCTTTTAAGTGCGAAATAATACACAAATTTTACTTATATTTTTCTTATATAGATTTATTCAACTATATTAAACTCTTTTTTCATATTTTCTAATAAAATTTTTATATCTTTTCTATCTTGTGCACTAATATTCTTTTGATGTTCTAACTCTTTTATATTTTTATGAAATCTTTTTAAAAAATTTTTCATATAATCAGGTATCTCATGTATATTATTTACATAAGATTTTTCTTTTATCAAATAACAAACAAGCTCTTTACTTCCCATAAAAGCTGCATAGTTTATTGGTAAGATACCCAACTTATCAGGAGTATTTAATAAAGATCTATTATTTTGTATAATATATTTCATAGTATCTAAATTACTTGCCCATATAGCATTATGCAATAATGTTCTACCTTTAAAATCAGCTACATCAATTGTGGCACCACATTTATGAATATTTTTTGTAATAGTTAATGGATGTTTTAAAACTGTATTATGCAATATTGTTCCACCATTTTCATCTCTGTGATCTAAGTTTACACCAAACTTTATAATATCTTTTATTCTTTTATTTATAGTAACTTCATCAATATTGTTTTCTGAAGAAAATTCTAAATAGTATTGTAAAATATTTTGACCATTTTTATTTGTTTGATTTATATTTGCTCCATATCTCATCAACATTCTAGCTAATGAATCATTATGTGTAATTATAAGTATAAATAGATATGGATTTCCTCTTGAATCAAGCACTTCTAAATCAGCAATTTTATATGAAATCATCATCTCTAATACATCTTTCATATAATCATCTTCATTGTATTTTAATATCTGATCCTCTTCAACATCATCCTCTTCTTGTTTTAAAATATCAGATACACAAAATGGCATTGAAGTATTTTCAAAATTATAAACATAAATTAAAATATACAATATTTTTTCTAGTAGTGTTAAACCTTTTGAGTCTTTTATATTTGGATCTGCTTCAAAAGCTAATAACAATTTTATCATATCAAAATAACTTTTATCACCTTTCATCACTGCTATACTAAGTGGTGTTGATCCATCTTTATTTTTCATATTTACATCAGCACCATTATCAACCAAAAGTTGTACTGTCTCAAGATCATTTTTTTCAACAGCAATTAAAAGTGGACTATTTCCTTCATTGTCTTGTTCATTTATATCCACTCCACTTTGAATAAATGTTTCAATAAGTTGAGATAACATTTTCTTTTGATTATATTGTCCAAGAGGTTTATTTAGATTTTTTAGAAAACCTAATAGTAATGTTTCACCATCTTGATTTTTCTGATTTATTGCATCTTCACTACGCAAAGCTAAATCAATAAGTTTAGATATTTTTGATATTTCACTTACTACTACAGTATCTTCCATTCTTTGTGATAAGTAAAATATAATATTTTTATCATTAAGATCTTGAAGTGTAGGAGAAACTCCTTTTACTAATAAAAATTCAATAATATCAAGATTACCATCTTTTGCAAAATGTAATAATGACTCTTTTGCTTTATTTTGTATATTTAAATTGATATTTGATAAACCAAAAACTAAATCTATCATATCTTTGCTACCTGAAGCAATTGCATCAAATAAAATATTTTTACCATATTCATCTAAAGAAAATGGATTTTTTATGTGATTTAAAATTTTTTTAGCCAAATTTACATCACCATTTAAGACAATATCTTGTAAAACAGTCCGACCATTTGTACTTTTATAATTAAAATCAATATTATATTGAACAAATATTTTTAACATCTGTTCTGTTTTGGTATGATTAGCGAAGGTAAAAAATGCTGGTATATTTAAAGAATCTTCTATATATGGATTTGCATGATTATCTAAAAGCCACTTTACCGATAAAGGCTTATTGTCTTCAATCATTTTATGTAATAAAGTTTTTTTTGAGTTTTCATCTAGAGGCATATTTATTTTTATATCATTTGATATCAACATTGAATCTAGCTTAGCTTTATTTAATGTCTTTTTTTCTAATTCTATTAAAAGTTTTTGTAAATTTTTTTGACCAGGACTAGTAAACATATATATTTTTTCCTATCTTAAAGTTCTAAAGTATAACTTTATTTAAATAAAAAAGGAATAAGAGGATATATTATGAGTTAATTATATTTTGAACTCTTCCTACTTCTCCACTTGTTAATCTTACTTTAATACCATGAAGATGAAATGGTGAGTTTGTAAGTATATCTTTTACAATACCATTGGTTAATTTACCGCTTCGTTGATCTTGCTTTAATACGATATCTACATTTAGACCTTGTTTTATATTAATTCTTTTTTTATTATCCATATTAATTTACCTATTTTTTAATTTAATAAAACTTCCAATTAATAAGATCTCATCAAAGATGAATAAGAATAGATAAAATAAAATTGTTGATTTTAATGGTTGTATAACCTAAGTAATTTGGTGTCAAGAGAGAGACTTGAACTCTCGACCTCCGGCTTATGAGACCAGCGCT
>CAZAOJ010000008.1:0-47106 GCA_964486745.1 uncultured Arcobacteraceae bacterium | reverse complement strand
TTGATTATCTCTTTTTTTAGCACCATTTACAAGGTATGTTAGTTTTTGAATTATATGTTTAATAATCTCAGATTTATACTTTGTATTTAGGTGCTTTTCAAGTGCAATTATTCTAAATCTATCCATAGCAAATGTATCAAAAGATAGCTGAGGATAATCTCCTGCGATTTTATTTATTAAAGGCTTAGAAATCAGTCCAAGCTCATATTTTTGTAAAATTCTAAGCCATAAGTCATAGTCTTCACATACTTTTAAATTTTCATCAAAATATCCAATATTTTTAAATATACTTTTATGTAAAAGTGTTGTTGATGGACCAATTTTACAAGAATCCAAATTATCTAAAAAACACCAGCCTGATGGCTTTTGTTGATGATACTTCTTATTTATTTGTTTACCATTTCTTATCCAATACTCATCAGTATGTGATATAAGAATATCTGGATTTTTTTTATGACTATTTACTTGTAACTCAATTTTATTATCTATCCATATATCATCTGAATCCAAAAAAGCAATCCAGTCATTTTTGCAATTTTTAATACCTATATTTCTAGCACTTGATACACCATGATTTTCTTGGTAAATATATTTTATATCTTGATTATTTAATAACTCTTTTGTATTATCTGTTGAGCCATCATCAACTATAATTATCTCATCTATTTTGTATGTTTGATTTTGTACGCTTTTAATAGCATTTAGTATATGATTGGCTCTATTATATGTTGGAATTACTACACTAATATTCATTAAGTTTTTGTTTTAATTGTTCTACCGTTTGGACTGAATCATTACTATTATGATCCGTAAATCCCCAATTTACCAAAATACAATCAATTTGCGCATTGTTAGCTGCATATAAATCTTTATGACTATCACCTACTAGTATGCATTCATTGTGGTTTAGATTAAATTTATTTATTATTTTTAAAATCATTTCTGGATTAGGTTTTGATTCTGTAACCATATCGTGACCTACAACATAATCAAAGAAATGATCAACTTTTAGGTGTTTTAAAATTTTATTTGCAAAGATACTACTAGCATTTGTAGCTATGCTTAATTGGAATTTCTTTGATAAATCTTCTAATAATTCATAAATACCATCATATAACTCTACTCCAACTATACAATTTTCATGATAATATTTCCCAAATAAATCTGTTTGTTCTTGTGTAAATTCTTGAGTACCATAAAAATACAAAGAAGAATTTATATGTGGATCATTTATTTTTTCTAACATAATTTTAGGTTCTAGTGGTTCTAGACCTATATTTTGTCTTACAAAGTTTATAGTTTTTGCTATCATGATACCACTATTTACAAGTGTACCATCCATATCAAATATAATGTGTGTTTTACTGTGCATTTTGTCTAAATGGTCTTTTCATTTCATCCCAAACGTCACTAAACCATTCTTTTGTACTATCCCAAGTATCAAGTGTTTTATCTTCAGCTTTATAATGAACCTCTCTAACATAATGTTTTGTATTTTCTAGAGCTACCTGCGTATCTTTTTTAACCTCTTTTGTTGAGCAACCAGTTAATAATATAAGTGTAAAAATACTTACTAATGCTAATTTTTTCATTATGCCTCCATTTTTAATTTTTTTAATATATTTTCACCTTTTTTTATGTGAATATTTATCATTTCTAATTCCTCTTTTAATATCTTTTTTTCTTTTTTTGTAATATTAGGAATTAAAAGCTTTTCAATATCTTTTCTTTTAAGTCTTAGTTTTTTTAAAAGTGATTTTATACGTTTTTTTTCATTATTTTTTTTAGATATATCAGTATCTAAAATAGATGTAACTCTTTTTATAAATTTTGTTATATTCATTATACATTTCCTTTTTTACTAAGAATTTCATCAATATCTTCTGAATTTATAAGCATATCATTTGTATTGTTAAAAATAACTTCGGCCATGCTTACCATATGATTTCCTATGTTATTAGCATATACACTATCATTCATAAGTGATGTTGCCATCTCGTTTGTAATATATTTATTTCTAATTAAATTATCTAAAACACCATTTGCAATTATATCAAATTTTTGAATTTGTAGTTTTGTTTTAGATAAAAGTAATATACTTTCTTCATCCTGTGGTGTTGTTGATATAATATATATATTACGAAGTACTTTAGCTAATTCTTTTCTTATATGATTATATTCATTTTTTATATATTCATTTGAACTTTTAGAATATTTATAAAGATTTTTTTGTAAATGTTTAGTATCTTTTATTGCTTCTACAATATCTCTTGAAGCTAATTTTATTTTATATAACTCCTCAATATATTGTTTTGGCATACTTGATTGTGCTTGGGTAGAAAAATCAATAATTTCTCCATAGATACCTTTAATTTTGTTATTATAAAAAGTATCAATATCATATATTTTATCAGTAAATGTATGATTTATAATATCATGAATTGGTGCTGATGAAATTACATCTTTTTTTCTTAAATTTATTCCGTGAACAATTATTTCAAATGCATTATTAAATAAATGTTGACACTCTTTTTTAATAGCAGCAATGGCTGTTGATGGGAATTCTAAAACTGAATCATTTAAATATTTTGAAGTTTCAATTTTTGCATAAGTAGATTTTTTATCTTTTAGTGTTTTTTCTAAAAATATTACAAGTTTGTTAATAAAAGGTACCATTACAATTACGCCAATAAGATTAAATATAGTATGAAAGAGTGCAAGTTTTAAAGAATAATCTGTAGGAGCGATACCTACAATATTACTAATATATTCTACACTAAACATTATTTGTTTTATTAGAATAATTGCAATTAGTCCAGTTGTTAGATTAAATATAAGATGAGCAGCAGCTAATCGTTTTCCAGATATATTAGAACTCATTGAACCAATAATGGCAGTTATTGTTGTACCAATATTTGCACCAATTGCCAATGCTAAAGCATTTTCATATGAGATTTGCCCAACAGAAAGTGCTGTGATTATTAGCACTAAGGTTGCATGTGATGATTGCATAACAACTGTTGCAAATATACCAATACCTGTAAAAATAAATAGACCTTTTAACCCTGTTACTGAAAAAGAAGCCAAATCTATTGTACTTTTGAAAGCTTCAAATCCATCTTTCATATAATGAATACCTAAAAATAAAAATCCAAGACCAGCTAGTATATATCCAATACCTTTAAGAGATTTACTTTTTTGAAATATAAGTATTACTCCAAATACAAGCATAGGCATAGCATAAGCTGAAATTTTTACCTTTAGTCCAAAACCAGCAATTAACCAAGCTCCAGTAGTCGTACCAATATTTGCACCAAAAATTATACCAATACCTTGTGCAAGACCAATAAGACCTGCACTTAAAAATGATATAGTTAAAACTGATACTAATGAACTTGATTGCATAATCGAGGTAGTTATGATACCAAAAGAGATACTTTTATATAACTTGTTAGTAGATTTTTGTAATATTTTTTCTAAAGATCCACCTGTAAATGCTTTAAATCCTTCTTCTAGCGATAGCATACCAAATAAAAAAATAGCAACTCCTGCAGATATTTCTTTGAAATCTGGACTTATCCAAAAACCATAAGATAATATAACTAACATAGTTGGTAATAAGATATTTTTTAACAAATGATACCCTTTTATTATTTGAATACTTTTAATATTAAAGTATAACTAATATTATATTTATTATCTATGATTTTTTAATTTGTCAAACAGCTATTTGTTGTTTGTTTTGATATCACTCTTTTATTTATATACCTTAATAAAAATTCAACACTAAATGCTATCGCAAAAGTTGATATTAAATAATAGGCAATTTCAGGCATTTTTTCATATGTAGAATATAAGGTAATACCAGCAATTGAAAACATAGAAAATATAGCAAGCATAACAAGGTATTTTTTAGCACCTGTATTTTTTATTAAATTAAGATGAGCAATATGTGTAGTTCCTTGAACTATAAGCATAATGATTGCAGCTACAGTGGTAATTTGTGATAAATTAAAAAATACAATCATAGGTATAATTAATAAAGTACTTACGATGAGTCCTTCATTTGAATTATAAATATGATATTCATATACCTTAGGTAAACTTCCTTCTTTTGCCATAGCATAACCTATATCAGATACTGCAAATAATGTTGCATTTATAGCAGATGCAGTTGCTAATAATGCAGTAATAGCTATGATTTTAAAGCCTATCTCTCCAAACATAGGTTTTGCTGCAACAGCTAGTGCATAATCTTTTGTTTGTAGAACTTCATTTAAAGTTAAATTTCCCAAAACTGCTACACTTGTAAAAATATAGAGTATAGCAACCAATAAAATTGATATAAACATAGATTTCAACATAGTTGTTTGTGGGTTTTTCATATCTTCTACAGTATTTGTAATAACACTAAAACCTTGATATGCAAAAAATGTAATACCTATAGCAAATACCATGCCACTTATTGGTGGCATTTGACTTATACTTAGATATTCTGGTTTTATACTAAATAATGCAGATATAGTAAATATAGTTAATACACTTAGTTTAATTAATACAATTATATTTTCTGATTTTGCAACAATAGATGCACCTACTAAATTTATTAATGTAAATATGGCAACTACACCAATAGCAAATATATTTATCCAAAAAGAACTTGAATGAGCCATAAAAGTTGCACTATATGTACCAAAGGACTTAGCTACAGCCGCAACTGCAATAAGTTGTGAAAAATAAAACATAATTCCCATAGAACCTGAAAAAATATTTACTCCAAATCCTTGTACTAAATATTCAACTATTCCACCTCTTGATTGATAGCAAACTGCAAGTTTTGCTAATGAATATCCACTTAAAAGTGCCATCAGTCCACCAAAAACAAATGACAGCCATACAATGTTACCTGCCAGAGCACCTGCTTGACCAATAACAATAAATATACCAGCACCAACCATAGAACCAATACCTAAAAATACTGCACTCCATAGCCCAAAAGCTTTTTTTTGATTATTCAAGTATTATTCCTAATTTAGTAAGTTATTTATTTTTAATAATTATCGTATTTTCCAGATTTAATATCTTTTTCAATATCATTGATACTTTCTTTAAATATATCAATTAATATTTTAGCAGCCTCTTTGTCGTCAGCTTCTGGTACATCCCAATCTGTAAATTTCATATTTGCTTTAAATAGAATCTCTAACTCTTTTTTTATAGCATCTTTTCGACCTGCTAATTCATTTTGTACAGCATCCATAATCTTTCCTTTTTATTAAATTATTTACTAAGATATTCTTTAATATCCTTTTCGTCTATTACATTTTCATCATATTTTACAACTACTAAACTTTCAGTATCATTTATATACCATTCTTTACAGCCTTGAATTGAATGAAGATCTTGATGTTTTGTATGATCTGTATCATCTAAGTGAATATAAGCTATTTTTGTAATTGCTGGATTTTCAAGTGTATAAATCATAATTGCCCATAATATACAAAGGGCAATAATACCATATGATATAGTTGCTAATGATGTTAAATCCAATAGCATACCACCGATAAAACCACCAATAAATGTACCAAAATATCCAAAACTATTAAATATTCCTAGTACTTGTCCTCGTTGATGAACTTTTGCATATTTTGATGCAAGAGACTGCATGATTGGTTCTTGAAGATTAAATCCAATAAAGAATACTATAATACCAATTGAAAACATCATATATGTTGAACTAATTCCTATAATAAAATACGATATAGCAAGAGCTATGATACCTAATAATATTATGAGTTTATATTGTCCTTTTTTCTCTGCTATCATAGCAGCTGGACCCATTGTAAGAATACCTACTACCATAGCAGGAAGATATATTTTGTATAGTTCATTCATCTCCCAACCATAGGTTTTTGTTAAAACTATAGGGATAATCATAAAAGCAAATGTCATCATACCTTTTACTAGCATATTTGTGATATTCATTTTTATTAAGTTTTTGTTTTCAAATAATTTAAATTTATCATCTTCTAAATATGTATGTTTAATCTTTGGTGGATTTGGAACATATTTTATTAAAATAAATATAGATAATAAAGCTAAAAAGCAAACAAAGAAAAATAATACAGGTACACCAACACTTGATGCTATTGCAGGACCACTTACCATAGATAAAGCAAATGCAAGACCTACACTTCCTCCCATTATAGCCATAGCTTTAGCTCTTTGTTCCTCTTTTACTATATCACTAATAGTTGCAGTTATTACAGATCCAATAGCTCCTGCACCTTGTAGTAATCTACCTATTAATAGAGTATAAACATCATCAGCTATACCTGCAATAAAAGATCCAAAAGCAAATATTATAAGACCAAATATAATAGTCTTTTTTCTGCCTATCTTATCACTTATCATTCCAAATGGAACTTGAAAAATCATTTGTGTTATAGCATAACCACCAATAATTATACCAACCATTGTATGACTAGAATTTGGCATGTCTAAGGCATAAATAGATAAGACAGGTAAAACAATAAATAATCCAAACATTCTTAATGAGATGATTATATTAAGTGGCATGATTTTTTTAAACATAAGTTTTCCTTTTAAAAAATATAATATGTAATTATAACACTTAATAAAAACATATTTCTTACATTAAAATAAGTGTATATAATTTAAGTTAATTTTAATTTAAATCTTTCATCCATTTAGCTAAATTATTAAGTTCCTCATCAGATATAGTACTAAAAGATGGCATTGTAGCACCTCTTGATATTTTCCAAGTATTTTTACTACCATTTTTTATACTGGTTTTAATTCTATTAAGATCATTTTTATATTTTAAACCAATTGATTGAAAAGATGGTCCAACTAAATTTTTATCTATTTTATGACAACTACTACAATGATATTTTATTGTAATTTGCTCTCCTATTGGTAAAGAATGTAGTTTTTCTAGTGCTTCTTCTTTTTTTGATAGTTTTTCTTGTGTATAATTTTTGAATATATACTTTCCAATTGCTCTTATTTCATCTGTTGTTACGTTTCCTTTTTGTGAAGGCATTAATCCATACTTTTTTAACATAGTTTTATCACAATAAGATTTTTCAACTGTTGGGTTGATTATATAGTCTGATATAAAATCTAATTGTTTTTCTAATTTTTCTGTATCACTAGGAGCTTTGAACCAATCATTAAAATGAAATGATATAGTCATAATAGCAGGGGCTATTTCATCTTTGAAGTCCTTTGGTGGGAAATCAATATTGTGACATTTTGAACATTTAGATTGCACTAAACTTTTACCATCAAGTTTAATTGTTGGTTTAGTAGTATTAATTTTAGCTTTATTATCGCAACCATAAAATAGTAAAAGCAAACTTAGTAAAATAATATTTTTCATGGAATCATCCTATATATTTAATTTAATATTCCATTTTACTCTTATTATCATAAGATATGCTTAATATAAAGATAAGTTTATTTAATAGATTTCATATATTTTGTAAGTGGATATAATATTTACCTAAGAGTATTAAAAAAATAAAACAACACAGATCTTATAAATATCGTATTTATAAAAATATTTTAGTTACCATAGCGTTACCATTTAAAAAACTGAAAAGTTAAAAAGTGAAAATGTTATTTAAGGAAGCCCTATATAGTGGCGGACGAGGAGAGATTCGAACTCTCGGTACCGTTACCAGTACGCATCCTTAGCAGGGATGTGGTTTCAGCCACTCACCCACTCGTCCTTTGAAGTTGAAATTATAGGTAAATTTAGTTAAAAGAATACTTAAAAATTAAATATTTTTTAATATTCTTTCAACAACTGCTTTGGGATCATCAGATTTGTAAATAGGGCGACCTACAACTATAAAATCAACAAGTTGTGATTTTGCAAGATTTATATCTGCTACTCTTTGTTGATCTCCCGCATCCTCACCAAATGGTCTAATACCTGGAGTTAGTGTGATAAATTTATTATTTGTATTATTTTTTATATCAAGACTTTCAAATGCAGAACAAACTACACCATCTATATCACTAGCACATGCATCTTTTGCAAATTGTGTAGCTTTGCTTGCTAAGTCTTGATTGTATATTTCTTTAAATCCATCATTATCAAAACTAGTAAGTGCAGTCACAGCTAATACAAGAGGTCTATTTGGTATATCTTTAATTCTATTCATAACTGTTTGCATAGCAACTTTACCGCTACTTGCATGTACATTAAACATATCAACACCAAGAGCTGATATCTCTTGTGCTGCATCAGCCATAGTGTTTGGTATATCGTATAGTTTTAGATCTAAAAATATTTTAAATGATGGATTTATTTGTTTAAGTTTATTTAAAAACTCTTTACCATCTCTTATGTATGCTCTAAAACCAACTTTTAGCCATACATCAAAATTTTTTATTTTGTTTGCAAGTGCAAGATTTTCTTCCATAGATGGAAGATCAAGTGCTACACAAAGTTTCATCGATTTACCTTATCTAAAACACCATTGATAAATTTTGGAGCATTATCTGCACCCAATCTTTTTGATAACTCAATAGCTTCATTTATAATGATTGGTTTATCTAAAGTTGAAAATAGTATCTCATAAACGGCAAGTCTTAAAATAGACTTCTCAATAGATCCAATACCCTCTAATCCTCTATCATCAAGATGTGATGATATCTCTTCATCAATCTTTTCTAGATTCTCCATAGTTCCATTAAAAATATTCATAGCAAAATCTTTTTGTTTATTTCTAATCTTTTTATCTTCTAAAAGAACATCAGAATATTTTGCTATTTGATCATTTCCTAAATCGTATGCGTATAATAATCCAATTATTGATTCTCTTGCTTGTGTTCTAGTTGCCATTATTTAGACATCTCACTATATAAATCAAGCATCTCAATGATTGTAACCATAGCTTCAGCACCTTTGTTACCAGCTTTACTTCCCGCTCTTTCAATTGCTTGTTCGATTGTATCAGTTGTAAGAACTCCATTTGATACAGGGATACCATGCTTCATAGTAGCTGTTGCAATACCTTTTGTAGCTTCAGCACTAATATAATCAAAATGAGGTGTAGCTCCTCTAATAACAGCACCAACACAACATACTGCATCATACTTTCCACTTTCTAGCGCTTTTGTTAGAGCAAATGGTATTTCAAATGCACCTGGAACTAAAATCAAATCAAGATTAGAATCATCTCCACCATGTCTTACAAATGCATCTTTTGCACCTTCTACTAGTCTATCTGTAATAATATGGTTAAATCTTCCATTTATAATAGCAACTTTTTCATTACCTTGTAATCTTAATTTGCCTTCAATAATATTCATTTTATTCCTTTAATTCTATTGTAAATTTTAAACCCTCATAAAGTATATCTTCATGGGTAAAATTTGATAATTTAACATTTATAATACCATTTATTTGCTTAGAAATTAGATTTTTACTAAAATATAAATCAAGTGAAACATTTGAGTTGAAAAGATATTGTAAATTTTCTTCATTGTTTATTTTTTTATTTGTGTATATATAAATAATTGGATTATTGTCTTTAATTATTATTGATGTATAGATTATTTTTGTATCAATGTTTTGTAATTTAAATGAATTAATAATATAATCATAAATATTAAACAATGCCTCTAAAAAGCCATTTTCATAGGTATATATTTCTATATCTTCTATATTTTTTACAAATTTTATATTATTTTCTTCTAGTGTATATTTTAAAATATTTTCCAATTTATTTATAATATAATTTAGAGTAAATTTATTTTTTTCTATAGTATTAGTTGATAATGATTTAAACATATTTATATTTCTTATAATTGCATCATTATTATTATATAGTTCATTTATGCAATTAATTAAAATTTCATCATTTAATTTATTGTATTTTTGATTTATTTTTAATTGGGTTGTGCTATTGTTTATATTGTTTGTTTTATCTGTAAATGACTTTGATATTTGAGTTATGATCTTTGCTTGAGTTATTGTTCTTGCCTGTTTTAGTTGAGTATTGATATTTATAATATTTTCTTCATTTTGTATTTTAAGTAGATAAATATGTGTAAAATTTGATATAGATTTTTGTAAAATTTCTATAATTTTTTTATGAAATTTTCTATTTTTTGAGTGGATTATCATATATCCATAATTTTCCATTTCAAATAGATGAAAATTATTATTATCTATAGTTAATATGTCTTTATCATAAAAAAATTCTAAAGCTTTAGAGAGTCTAAATTTATAAGCTGGATACATGTCAAAAAAGTTTTTAGGTTTTATAATATTTGGTTCATATATATTTTTTTCATTTTTTTTAAATATTAATATACTAAAACAACTTAATAGTTTAGTTAATAAATAGATAAAATCTTCTAAGTATTCAGATGATTTTGAAGAATTAATAAGTTGTGAATTAAGTGCAAAATCTAAATTTGATAAATCATTACTATTCATCTGTTTGCACCTTTACAATCACTGTAGTTCTATTATGAAACTCCAATAAAATATCATTTATATTTGCAATCTCTCCTAAGCATAATGCTCCCATAATATATTGTTTATCCTCTGTAATCATATCTATATCTTGCACAATAGAATCTTCTAGTAGATACAGTCTTGATATACCAGCAAAATAGAGTGTTAATTTTGTGTCAAAATCACATTGTTCAAATGCTTCAATAGAAGCCTCTTTTGTAGCATTTAAAATATCTTTTGTATCCCCTTGCATAATTGATATTACACTGTTTTCATCAATATCCCCTATGCATGTGATAGATTTTTCATCTGTAAGTATAGGGTCTCTTATTATTGATATATTATTATGAAGTTTTTGTATACCTATTGGATAATTCTTTGATATTTTATTAAATGTATAGTTTTCATCAACATCTGCACTATTTGCTAATATTAAATTTTTATACTCTTCATATGCATTATTATAGTTTATTTTTTCAATAATATTTGATTTTGTTTTAGTAGTCTTTAGTGGATTACCTATGGGTTTCCAACCATGTTTTAGTCCCATAGAAGTTTGTAGTTTTGAAAAACCAATTACTGCACAATCTTTACAAAGTCCATTATTAGATATTATACAATATTGATTTTTTATATGAACATTCATATTTCCTGCACCTGCACCAAAATAGTTAAAAAATAGTCCAAAATTTTCATATAAACAATATGTTAAAGTATCTATTTTTTTTGATAATGCATCTGCAAATACAAATACACTTTTTGTATTTGTTGTATTAATATTTTTTAATTGATTATTTATTGAATTATTATCAAAAATATTTGGTATAGTTTTAATAGTAATTAAATCATCAAGTAAAATAAATATAACACCTTTTGAGTGTATCTCTCCTTGATATACTATTTGTGGAAAAATTGCACCAATAATATTATTATCATATTTTTGTAAAATTGGATCAAGTTCCTCTTTCGTGTATTGATTTGCACAAGATAAAATTAAAACAGTATAATTTTTATCATAAATATCATCTAAAGCATTTTCAAAAGAGTTACAGTCACTTTTATTTACAATAATATGTTTCATTTTACTATTTTATTACATCTTGAATAGCAAATATTTGATCTACTGTTTTATATAATTGATCAATAGTAAGCATATTTGGACCATCACTTAAAGCTATACTTGGATCAAAGTGTGTTTCAAAGAAAAAACCATCAACTCCTACACTAGCTGCTGCTCTTGCAAGTGCTGGAACCACTGCAGAATTACCACCAGTTGTACCACCTGTGCTTGGAACTTGTGCTGAGTGTGTTGCATCAAAAATTACAGGTGCATATTTTCTCATAGCTATTAGGTTTTTCATATCAACTATTAATGAACCATATCCAAAAATATTTCCTCTTTCACAAAGCCATACTTTATTTTTTTTACTTACTTCATAGTTTACTTCATCACAACCTCTAGTTGCTAAAACTTTTTGTACAGGATGCTCCATACTTTGAGCTGCAAGGAATTGCCCTTTTTTTATATTAACAACACATGAAGTTTTTGCTGCAGCTACTAAAAGATCAGTTTGTCTACATAAAAATGCAGGTATTTGTACTACATCTACAACCTCACCAGCAGGTGCAACTTGATAAGTTTCATGTACATCAGTTACAAGTTTAAATCCAAATTGTTCTTTTACTTCTTGAAGAATTTTTAAACCCTCATCAAGTCCAGGTCCTCTAAAACTACTTAAAGATGTTCTATTTGCTTTATCAAAACTAGCTTTAAAATAAAAATCTATATCTTTATTTTCATTCATTTTTTGTAATTGCTCAGCAATTCTAAATACATTATCTCTATTTTCTATGACACATGGTCCACTAAGTAATATCATAAATCTATCCTTTATTAAAATTAAATATTGTTTTTTTCTCTTTTCCTGTTAGTGCATATTGGAATTCATATACATTTTGTGCTATATACATTATATCTTCTTTAGCATTATCATCACATGCAAATAGAATTTTATCATTTTCATTTAATATTATATCCCAACTAGGCAATAAAATTGTTTCATCTTTTTTCTTAATAAGCAATGGGGTTATATTGTTTTGTTGAGTTCTATTTCTTAATGAAGAGTGAAAAATTTTCAATGCTAATTGTTTATTTAAGTTTTTAACATAATCATAAACTGCAGGGGCATATTTTTTATTTATAGTTAATTCAACTATTTTTGGATTATCATCAATTGTAGTAACCAACTGATTTACTAGACTTTGAGCCCATGATTCATCTTTTGATTTCATTAGGTCTACAAATAGATCAGAAAGTGGATTAAGTATAGCATTTGAAGTTTTATTGATTAATATTCTTGCAGGCATAAATATATGATTTATTTTAGCATTTATAAAGATAGAATTGTCTTCAAATTCATTTTCTCTTGCAATAGTAATAATATCTTTATTTAATTTTTTTGCTGTAGTTAAAATAGATAGATTTATAGTATCATCATTTGTTCCGGCAATTATAGCTACACTTTCATTTATTCCTGCATTTAGTAAACTATCTTTATCATCTCCATCTGCATATAATATATGATTTAATTCATTATTTATAGTTTTTGTTTTATATGATTCATTTATCTCTATAAAAGAGGACTCAATACCATTTTGCTCAAATATTTCATATATATGATGTCCCATTCTTCCATAACCACATATGATATATTTACCTCTTGGAAGTTTTGGAAGTGAATCATTTAGAAATCCAATTTTATATATCCATCTTTCAATTTTAAGTAGATTTGGTGCATTTAATGCCATATTCATATGACTTGCAATTATAGAAAAAGGATTTTCAACAATATCAACACCAATATCATGAAGATTGTCTGTATGATGGTGAGAAGTTGATTTTATTGCTAATTTTATATTTTTATTAAGTGATTTTGCAGTTAGTGCAACTCTTAGATTTAAATTATCATCTTCAAATAAAGATACTAAACCTTTACAATTTAGTCTTTTTATTCCAGCTAGTTCTAAAGAAGTTACCTGATGAGCATCTGCAACCAATACAGGTACATGAGTTTGAAATCCTTCAAGCATCAAGATATCTGCTCGTTTTTGATCTCTTTCAATTACAACTGCTCTTAAATTTGTTTTTTGAATTTTTTTGATTATTTCACTTGTCATATAACTATACCCAAGTATAATAATAAAAGGACGATCTATATTAAATACTTGTCTTTTAAAATTAGCTTTTGCAAGTTCATTTAAAAATAGTTTATCTTGAAGAAGTGATATTACAACTCCAATACTATAAAACCAACCAATTACTACCATATATATTGACATAGAAACCCATATTCTTTGTGCATGAGTAAAAGTATATGGAATTTCTCCAAAACCTATAGTAGTTGCAGTGTATGTTATAAAATAATAAGCATCAAATATGCTCATTTGATAAGTATTGCCTTGATCATCAACCCCAGGAATTAATAATAATCCAATAATTGCAATAGTATAAGTTGTAACTATTACAATTAAAGGCCATCGAAGACGATGTAAAATAATCCAAAGAGAATTGTTTTTCATTTGTATTTTATCTTTTAGACTTTAGAGTTTCACCAACATAAAGCCATACTGAAGTGATATTTGCTAATAATGCACCGCCAGATAATGATAAAATTAGACCTACAACTTCTGGATCTAATGTATCACTATCAGGAGTGATATTTATTGTCCAAATTGTTGCAGCAGTTACTAATTGAATTACTGCAACAAAACTTGTTGCAAGTAGTACTGAACCAATTTGTGTTTTATCACCAAGTTTTAAGATTGTCGCAATAATATTAACAATAATTGCTGCAAATAGCTCGTATTTGCTATGCATAAGTATTACATCTGTATCACCATAAAAAAAACCAAAATTTAAAGTCATAGCCAAAATAATAAAAAATCCTGAAATTACTTTATCGAAATTCATATTAACCCTTTTTTGTAGATACTAAGTATCCACTAAATATAATTGTTAGTATACCTAATATTACCCAAAATGTAGGAAATGCATCTCCTAAAAATAAACCAATTATAATAGAAAATAGTATATTTGTATATCCAATTGTTCCTACAATTCCTCCAGCAGCTAAAGAATATGCTTTTGTCATATATATTTGTGAAAATGTAGCAAACAATCCAAGACCTAAAACATAAACCCAAGTAATACCTTGTGGTATAGTAAATGGAGCAATCATAAAGTCCCATGTAGGATCACTGTAATATGGTGCTATCATCATCAATATAATAGGTCCAATAGTTCCAACACCCATAAATGATAGAACTATAGCTCTTCCATCATAATAATTTTTCAATTCTCGTATTGATGTATATGCCAGTCCAGCTCCAACACCACTTAATATACCTAACCAATCAGTTTTGCTTAAATTTGCTATATCAAAACCTGTAATCATGAGTATTCCAATAAAACCCGTAAAAACTCCAATCCAAGCTCTAAAACTAATTTGTTCTTTTATAAATATATATGCAAATATTGCTGTAAATATTGGAGAAGTTTTTGAAAAAGTGATAGCTTCAGCAAGTGAAATATGTGCAATATTATAAAAATACATTAATAAAGCTATAAATCCGACACAGCCTCTAAAAATTAAAAGTAAAAATTTTCCACCTTTTTGTTTAAGTGGTCTTTTATAAATTGCTAAAAGTACTAAAATTACTCCAGTTACATTTCTAAAAAATACAACTTCAACTGAACTAAGTGTTTGACTTGCAAGTTTTGCAAACGCCCCAGTGAAGGCAAATAAAAAGGATGCATATAGCATATAACGTATTGCTTGATTTAAGTTTTGTTCCATAAACGCAATATTAATATGTTTTTAGTTAAAATCGCATTATTATATGAATTAAACAATTAAGGGAGAAGATGGATTTTAAATTTGATTTTAGTAAATTTAATGCAGAAATATTAAATCAAACTTTTTTAAATCAAACACTTAGTGATATTGCTATTGCTTTTGTTATATTCTTTTTGTTTTTATTTTTAAGAAAACTATTTACAACAATTGTAATTAAAACACTTGAGTCTTTAACTAAAAAAACACAAACTAATTTAGATGATAAGATATTAAAAATATTAATGGGACCATTGCGGTTTATATTTATAATTATTGGTATTTATGTATCGATTGGATATTTAAATATTGATCAAGAAGTTATATCAAAATTTCTAAAATCTATGATTATCTTTACAATATTTTGGCTTTTATATAGTGCTGTTGATGTTTTTTCTAGTACGGTTTATAATTTTACTAAAAAGTTTGGAAAAGAGTTACATAAAGAGATAGCTTTATTTTTAATAAAAAGTTTAAAAATATTTATATTTTCAATTGGAATAGTTGCAGTATTACAAAGCTGGGATATCAATGTAAGTACGTTTATAGCTTCGCTTGGACTTGGTGGTTTGGCATTTGCACTTGCAGCAAAAGATACTGCAGCAAATCTTTTTGGAGGACTTACTATACTTGCAGATAACTCTTTGAAAATAGGGGACTGGATAAAAGTTAATTCTGTAGAAGGTGTTGTTGAAGATATAGGGTTAAGAACTATAAAAGTGCGAACCTTTGAGAAGTCTTTAATCACTTTGCCAAATCAAATTGTAGCAAATAATCCAATAGAAAATTTCTCAAAAAGAGGAATAAGAAGAATAAAAATGAGAATAGGGCTTGAGTATTCAACTACAAATGGGCAGATAAAAACTATAAGAGATCAGATTGAAAATCTTTTAAAAAATCATCCAAATATTGCTCAAGATTCAACTATGCTTGTAAGATTTGATAGATTTGATGATAGTAGTTTAAGTATATTTATTTATACATTTACTTCAACAGCATCTTGGGATAAATACTTAGAAATAAGAGAAGATATAAATTTAAAAATAATAAGTATTGTTGAAAAAAATGGGTCTGCTTTCGCATTTCCAAGTATGTCAATATATACAAAAAATAATGAAATAGAAAATAATAAGGAACAAATATTATGAAAAAAATTGCACTAATAGGACAACCAAATGTTGGTAAAAGCTCACTATTTAATAGAATTGCAAAAAAAAGAATAGCTATTATTAGTGATATGGCTGGAACTACAAGAGATATTAGAAAACATGAAGTAAAAATTTTAGATAGAGATGCATTATTACTTGATACTGGTGGTATTGATGAAACAAATGATGCAATATTTTCTAATGTAAAAAGAAAAGCAATAGAAACTGCAAAACTAGCAGATATTGTTTTATTTATGGTTGATGGTAAGAAAATACCAGATGAAAAAGATAAAGAGTTATTTTATGAACTTCAAAGTCTTGGTAAAAGACTAGCCTTGGTTGTGAATAAAATTGATAATGATAAAGAAAAAGAGGAAAGATTATGGTCTTTCTTTGAATTTGGTATAGATGAAGCTGATCTTTTTGGTATATCAGTTTCACACAATAGAGGTACTAAAAGTTTATTTGAATGGATATATGAACAACTTCCTCCTAATATGGAAAGTCAAACATTAGTATTAGATGAAGATGATGATTCAATAGAAGATTTTATAGAACAAACAACTCTTGAAGATGATAAATTTAAAAAAGAAGAAAATCACTTAAGAGTATCAATAATTGGAAAAGTAAATGTTGGGAAAAGCTCAATTTTAAATGCTTTGATTGGTGAAGAAAGATCAGTAGTAAGTCCAATTGCTGGTACTACAATTGATCCAGTTGATGAAACATATGAATATGAAGATAAAAAAATCACTTTTGTTGATACTGCAGGTCTAAGAAGAAGAGGAAAAATTGAAGGGATTGAAAAGTTTGCTTTAATGAGAACAAAAGAGATGCTTGAGCGTTCAAATCTTGCTTTAGTTGTATTGGATGCTAGTTTACCTTTAACAGATCAAGATGAGAAGATTGCAGGTCTTGTAGATCAGTATGCACTTGGATGTATTATAGTATTAAATAAATGGGATGAAAATATGGAAACTTTCAATAAAATGGAAGAAGATATTAGAGGACGATTTAAATTTTTATATTATGCTCCTATTATTGCAGTATCAGCAAAAACTGGAAGAAGTATAGATAGATTAAAAATAAAACTTATGGAAATATATGATAATTATACTCAAAGAATATCTACTTCGGTAGTAAATGCAACTATTGAGATGGCAGTACGTCGTCATGCACTTCCTAGTCCAGCTGGAAATAGATTAAAAATTTATTATTCAACTCAGTTTGATACTTGTCCACCAAAAATTGCAGTAATTATGAATAAACCAAAACTATTGCATTTTAGTTATAAAAGATACTTAATTAATTTCTTAAGAGATAATCTAAGTCTTGAAGGAACACCTGTACATATTTTAGCAAGAGGTAAGGGTGAAAGAATTGAAGATGAAGAGATAGAGTTACTATATACTTAATCTCTTCTAAATAACTACGCTAAATCTTTTAGCGTAGCTATATTTGCAGCTAGTTTATTTTGAACTTCAAGATATTCAAGTTCAGGAATACTATCTGCAACCACTCCAGCTCCAGCTTGAAATATTACTTCATCATCTTTTAATAATGTAGTTCTAATAGTAATAGCACTATCCATATTGCCATCAAAACCAAAATAGCCAATACTGCCACTATAAAAACCTCTTTTAATACCTTCAAATTTAGCTATAAGTTGCATAGCTCTTATTTTTGGAGCTCCTGTCATAGTTCCAGCAGTAAATGTAGCTTTAAATAGATCAAACATATCATACTTTTCATCTATAATTGCTTCCACATCAGTTACAATATGCATTACATGAGAGTATTTTTCTATACGCATTAAATCAGTTACTTCTACAGTTCCTCTTTTTGCAACACGTCCAACATCATTTCTTCCAAGATCAATAAGCATAATATGTTCAGCTCTCTCTTTTGGATCATTTATAAGTTCTTCTTCCATCTCTAGGTCTCTTTGTAGAGTTTTACCTCTTTTTCTAGTTCCTGCAATGGGTCTTAATAAAATATGACCATCTGTAAGTCTTACCATTACTTCTGGTGAACTTCCTGCAATAGAAAAATCTTCATATTGAAGTAAGAATAGATATGGACTTGGATTTTTACTTCTTAATGCTCTATAAAAACTAAGATGATCTACACTCGCTTTTTGTGTAAATCTATTTGCCATAAGTATTTGAAATACATCTCCACTTTTTATCATCTCTTTTGATTTTGCAACCATATCAAAAAATTGTTCTTTTGAAAAAGCAAAATTTCCTTCATCGTGTAAAGTTGCTTTTTTAAGTGGTAAAAATTCATAAGCAGTATATAAAGATTGTTCAATAATATCAATATATTTTTCCATAGAATTCATAGCTGTATAAATTACAAGCTTAGAAGTTTTATGTGAAAAACCAAGTACCATTTTGGGTCGTATAAGGTCACAATCAGCAATATTAAGAGTATCTTTTAGATCACTCATATATGGTTTTAAAGTAGGTTCAAATTCGCAAACCATATCATAACCAATATTTCCAATAAAACCATCAACTAATCCAATATTTAGTTCATTTGAAATATCTTTAAAAATTTTAGAATCTAATTTTTTATAGTAATCTTTTAAAAATTCAAATGGATCATCTTGAATTTGCTTAATATCTCCATTTTCATTTTTATAAAAACTTTTTTTATCTTTATGCCAAACTCTCTCTCTGTCTCCAATAATTATATAACTAAAGTTACCATCAGCACTATTTACAGTACTTTCAAATAAAAATGTTATCTCATCTTTAAAAATATCTTTAACTTTTGCATAAATTGATACAGGTGTAAACTGGTCTAAAAATAGTGTTTTATTATAATATTTCATATGTTTATCTTAAAATTTTACTACATAAGCACCACTGGCTTTTAGTTTTGATTTAATATCGTCAATATTTGCTTTTGCTTGAGCTCTTGATTCAAATGGACCAATAAGAACTTTTACATAAAGTTTACCTTTTACTTTAACTTTATATAAATTATATTGATACCCATTGTTATTTATATTTTTTAAAAATTTACTATTTGGCTCTTTTGAGTAAGCACCAATTTGTACAAATACTCCAGTTGGCTTGATATTTGTACTTGTTTTTGAGAAATTTGTAACTACAGGGTTTTTTACAACTTGTTTTTTAACTGTTTTTGTTTCAAACATTTTTTTGATACTTTTTTTAGTTTCTTGTTTTACAGGTTGTTTTTTAGTCTCTTCTTTTTTCAATTTTTTTATAATATTATCAGATTTTTTTTCTAATTCAAATATATCTTTTTTAGTATTTATCTCTTTTTTAATTGGTTCAACAACTTTTTTTGTTTCTTCTATATCTAAAGGGATAGTCTCTTTTTTAATCTCTGCCATTTTCTTTTTTATAATATTTTGATATTGTTTTTCAATATCTGTATTACTTAAAGCATCATCTTGAGTAATATTTTCTTTATTTTCTTCAATAAGAGAATTTTTTGATTTTGTATCATCAAAACTTCCCATTAATTTGATAATTAAAACAGTCAATACAAAAAGTAGAAGTAGGGCAAGACCTAAAATTATATATTTCTTTTTATCTGTTTCATTTTGAGCATCATCTAATATAAGATCACCTAATTCTTGTTCTGGTGTATCAAGAATTATAGAATCTTCTTCAAAGGGGCTAGGAGAAGGTATAGGTTCTTCTTGTACGTAAGGATTATTATTGTTTAACTTAGTTTTAGTTTCATTAAGTTGATCTAACAATTCAGCCTCTGTTTGTTTCATCTGTACATTTTGTACAAATGCTTCACCTTTAAATTCCATAATATTCCCCTTTGAATTTTATATTATTAGTATGTTGATTTAGTATATACTATAAAATTACGAGCCATTTGTTGTAACTCATTTTTGATTTGTATTTGTAAATCAGTATTTTCAATATCATCTAAAATATCAGCAATTTTATTTGCAATAATTTCAAATTGTTCTGTTTTCATACCTCGTGCAGTCAATGCAGGAGATCCAATTCTAATACCACTAGTAACAAATGGACTTCTAGTTTCACCTGGAACTGTATTTTTATTTACTGTAATTCCTGCATTTCCAAGTGCTGCATCTGCTGTTTTACCACTGAATTCTTTGTTTATAAAAGATACTAATACAAGATGGTTATCAGTTCCATCACTTACTACATCATAACCTCTATCCATAAGAACTTTTGCTAATACTGCAGCATTGTCTTTTACTTGTTGCGCATATTCTTTCCAAGAAGGATCTAATATCTCTTTAAATGCAACAGCTTTAGCTGCAATTACATGCATAAGTGGTCCACCTTGGATACCTGGGAAGATTGCAGAGTTTATTTTCTTTGCAATATCTTCATCATTACACATAATCATACCACCACGTGGTCCTCTTAGAGTTTTATGAGTTGTAGTTGTAACTACATCAGCATAAGGGAATGGACTTTGATGTAAACCTGCAGCTACAAGTCCTGCAATATGAGCAATATCAGCAAATAAATATGCTCCAACTTCATCTGCTATTTCTCTAAATTTTGCAAAATCAATCTCTCTAGCATAAGCACTAGCACCGCAAACTATAATTTTTGGTTGAGTGATTTTTGCTATCTCCATAACTTTATCATAGTTAATTCTTCCATCTAGCTCTACACCATAATAAAATGCTTGGTAGTTTTTACCAGAAAAACTTGGTTTACTTCCATGAGTAAGATGACCACCATGACTTAAATCCATACCAAGAATCTTATCACCAGCTTTGATTAATGCTGCATATACTGCACCGTTTGCTTGAGATCCTGAGTGTGGTTGTACATTTGCATAGTTACATCCAAATATTTCACAAGCTCTGTCTATTGCTAATTGTTCAACTTTATCTGCATATTCACATCCGCCATAATATCTTTTATTTGGATAACCTTCAGCATATTTATTTGTAAATACACTTCCCATAGCTTCCATAACAGCAGCAGATGTAAAGTTTTCACTTGCAATCATCTCTAGGTGATCTGTTTGTCTTTCTAATTCATTTTCAATTAATGAATAAATTTCACTATCTGCTTCTTTTAAACTTCCTGATTGTATATAACCAGCAGAACAACTACCTTTTGACTTACATAAATTTGATAACATATTCATAAAACCCATTATTTAATTCCTTTTTATTAATTTTTTTCTGTATCTTCTAAAAGATCAATCTCTTTTGCAACTGGCTTCATAGCTGGGAAAAGAAGTACATCTCTAATACTATGTTGATTTGTAAGCATCATTACAAGTCTATCTATACCGATACCTTGACCTGCTGTTGGAGCCATACCATAACTTAAAGCATTTACAAAATCCTCATCCATCTCATGAGCTTCATCATCGCCACAATCTTTTGCATCCATTTGACCTTCAAATCTTTTTAATTGATCAAGTGGATCATTTAACTCACTAAATGCATTTGCAATCTCTCGTCCTGCGATAAATAGCTCAAATCTATCTGTTAAATGAGGTTGTTTATCATTTCTTCTAGCAAGTGGAGATATCTCAACAGGATATTGAGTGATAAAAGTTGGATCAATTAATTTTTCTTCAACAAACTCATCAAACAGTTCACCTTGTAATTGACCAAGATTCATAGATGGATTAACATCTATATTTTTTTCTTTTAAATATTGAAGTATTTTATCTTTATCTTCAGTTACATCAGCTGGAACTCCACCAATAGTTGTAAGTGATTCAATTAATGGTAGTTCTTGGAAGTTTGTAAAGTCAACTTCTAAATCACCATATGGAAGAGTTGTTGGTAATTCAAGATGTTCAAATAGATATTGAAAATACTCTTTTGTAATTACTATTAAATCTTTATATGTTTTATATGCCCAATAAAATTCAATTGATGTAAATTCAGGGTTATGTGTTGCGTCCATACCCTCATTTCTAAAGTTTCTATTAATCTCAAATACAGCTTCAAATCCACCAACAATTAATCTTTTTAAATATAATTCAGGAGCAATTCTTAAAAATCTATCTACACCTAAGGCATTATGTCTAGTTACAAATGGTTTTGCATTAGCTCCACCTGCAATTGGATGCATCATTGGAGTTTCAACTTCTAAGAAGCCTTTATTTTCAAAGAATTTTCTTGTTAAACTAATTACTTTAGATCTAATATGAAATGTCTTTCTTACTTCAGAATCCATAATAAGATCAAGATATCTTTGTCTATATCTTAATTCTTTATCAACAATACCATGAAATTTTTCTGGAAGTGGAGAAATTGCTTTTGTAAGTATAGTAAAGTCATGAACATGAAGTGATAATTCACCTTTATTTGTAATAAAAGGGTATCCAGTTACTTCAATAATATCACCAACTTCAACAGTTTTTTTGAATATAGTGTTATAAAAACCTTCTGGTAAGTTATCTCTTGCTACATATATTTGTAATAATCCACTTTCATCTTCGATTTTAAGAAAACTAGCTTTCCCCATAAGTCTAAAAAACTTAATTCTTCCTGCAACAGTATAAACACGATTTTCATCTCTTTGTTCTTCTGTTTTAAATAGATCAGAGTTTACATTTATAAACTTAGATACTGTTGTATCTCTTTTAGATTCATTACTGTATGGATTTAACCCATTTTCTCTTAATAAATTTGATTTATCAATTCTTTGTTGTATATATTTATTTTCGAACAATTACTTTTCTCCTTTTTTGTTGCTACTACATTTCTCGCATAATCCATATAGTTGCATTGTGTGACCTGTTATTTGAAATTTATTCTCTTTTGCAATTTCTTCTTGTCTTTGCTCAATTATTGGGTCTAAAAATTCTATAATTTTTCCACATCCTGTACAGATTAAGTGATCATGATGTGTTTTTTGATTTGTTTCATATTTTTTGCCATCTGTTCCAAAAGATATTGAAGATATTAGATCAACTTCCTCTAGAAAGTTTAGTGTTCTATAAATAGTTGCAATTCCTATATTATACTGAGGGTATTTCTTTTTAACTACACTATGAATCTCTTCAGCATTTAGATGCTCATCTATTTGAGTAATAATCTCTAGAATAACTGCACGTTGTTCAGTATATTTCATACCTTTATCTTTTAGTATAGTTTTTAATTTATTGATTACTTTGCTATTTGTAAAATCAGTTGGCATTTAAGTCTTCTTTATCTTTATGCAATGCTTCTTCTTTTAGCTCTTTAACTTTTTGAACTACTTGAGATTGTGTAACTTCCGTGATAGTATTTTTTGCTGTATCTACCGCACCTTTTACTTTAGAAGTTACATTTTGTGTAATTTTTGTAGTATCCAGTTTTACGATATATGAACCTGTATCTTTTAATATTGGGAACATTACACTGTTTTTAGTTTTAGTTTTTAATTTATCATTGATAGCTTCAACTGTTGAGAGTGAATAAGCTATAATTGAAAAGATTAAAAATATCTTTCCTGCCCCAAAAGCAAATCCAAACATCCTATCTAAAGCTCCAAGTCCACTAAGTTCAGTTGCTTTGCTTACGCCCATACCTAAAATATATATAATTATCCAAATAAGAGCCAGTGTAAGTACAAAGCCTAATAAAATAGCTAGTGATTCGCTTTTTATAGAAAAAATTGGTGTTATAAATGCCGCAACATTTTCTGATACTCTTGATGCTACATAAACCCCACCAATAATACCTACAATACCAAAGACTTCTTTGATAAAACCTCTAAAAAGTCCCTTAAGTCCTAAAAAGAATACTAATACTAGTACTATGATGTCAAAAATGTTTGTGTTATCCATATAAATATAATTCTCTTATTGTTAATTTATTGCGATTATATCTAAAATATAATTAATGATAAATAAATGTTTGGATATACTGCGATTATGATAAAAAGATATGATACTAAAAAAATATATGTTGGAGATGTAGCTATTGGTGGAGACGCACCAATTAGTGTACAATCAATGACATTTACAAAGACACAAGATGTGGCTGCTACTGTTGAGCAAATAAAATTATTACATTTTGCTGGTGCTGATATAGTTAGAGTTGCTGTTCCTGATATGGAAGCGGCACTTGCATTAAAGCAAATAAAAGAACAAATAAGTTTACCTCTTGTTGCAGATATTCATTTTCATTATAAGCTTGCACTTGAAGCTGCAAAATGGGTTGATTGTGTAAGGTTTAATCCTGGTAATATAGGTGAAAAAAGTCGTATAAATGAGATTGTTAAAGCTTGTAAAGAGCGTAATTTACCTGTAAGAATAGGTGTAAATTGTGGTTCACTTGAATCACAATTTGAAGATAAATATGGGCAAACTGCCAAAGGTATGGTTGAGTCAGCACTATATAATATTAAATATCTTGAAGATTTAGATTTTACAGATATTAAAATTTCATTAAAAGCTAGTGATGTTCAAAGAACAGTTGAAGCATATAGAATGTTAAGACCACTTAATAATTATCCTTTTCATTTAGGTGTTACTGAAGCTGGAACATTATTTCATTCTACTGTAAAATCATCAATTGCATTAGGAAGTTTATTGCTTGATGGAATAGGCGATACAATGAGAATATCAATTACAGGTGAGCTTGAAAAAGAGATTGAAGTAGGGCGCGCTATATTAAAAGATGCAGGAATTGCAAAAGAGGGATTAAATATCATATCATGTCCTACTTGTGGAAGAATAGAAGCTGACCTAGTTGCAGCTGTTGCTGAAGTTGAAAAAGCAACTGCACATATTAAAGCACCATTAAATGTGTCTGTTATGGGTTGTGTAGTAAATGCAATAGGGGAAGCAAAAGGTGCAGATGTTGCAATAGCTTATGGAAATGGTAGTGGCTTGATTATGAGAAAAGGTGAAGTTGTGGCAAAACTAACTACTGAAAACTTAGTAGATAGATTTTTACAAGAAGTTGAAGATGCTGCAAAGGAACTAGATGGATAGTGTTTATAGTATAAATATTGAACGTGCTGTTTTAAGTTCTATATTATTTAATCCTGAAGAGCTAGAAGATGTATTAGGTGTTTTAAAACCAAAAGATTTTTACCTTCCTGCACACCAAAAAATATTTGCTGCTATGGAAGATTTGCATAACAATGATCTGCCTGTAGATGAAGAGTTTATTCGAAGAAAAGTAAACTCAAAAGATGTTGATGATTCTATATTGATTGAGATTTTATCTGCAAATCCTATCACTAATACAATGGCTTATACAAAAGAGATAAAAGAAGGTTCAGTAAAAAGAGAATTAGCAACATTAGCAACTACAATAAAAAAAGTCACTATTGAAGATGATGTATCTGCGCCACAAGCAGTTGATACTATACAAAATGAATTATATAAAATTACAACTGATTCAGCTTCAAGTGATCTTAAAGACATGGGGCAAATTACTAATGAAACATTAGAATATATGACGAAAATGAAAGAATTAGGTAATAGATATCTAACTGGAGAAACTACAGGATTTGATGCACTTGATAGAAAAACTACAGGATTTAATAAAGGTGATTTAGTAATTATAGGTGCACGTCCTGCTATGGGAAAAACAGCACTTGTTTTAAATATGGCATTACGAAATGTAGAAGCAAAAAAAGGTGTTATAGTTTTTTCATTAGAGATGCCTGCAGAACAATTAATGCTAAGATTACTTGCAGCAAAAACATCAATTCCTCTACAAAACCTTAGAAAAGGTGATATGAGTGATCAACAGTGGAGTAATTTAACTACAGCTTTTGAAGATCTAAATACAAAAAAATTATTTGTTGATGATAATGGTAGTTTAAATATTAATCAATTACGAGCTAGAGTGCGAAAAATAGCTCAAAATAAAGAAAATAATATTTCTATGATTATTATTGATTATTTACAACTTATGTCTGGAACAGGTGGTAAAGATAGACATCTTGAAATTTCTGAAATAAGTAGGGGACTTAAGATGTTAGCTAGAGAGATGGAGATTCCAGTTATTGCACTATCTCAGTTAAATAGGGGACTAGAAAATAGACCAGATAAGCGTCCGATGCTTAGTGATTTAAGAGAGTCTGGATCTATAGAACAAGATGCTGATATTATTATGTTTGTATATAGAGACGATGTTTATAAAGAGCGAGATGAAGCAAGAAAAGAGAAAGAAGCAAAAGATAGAGGGGAAGAGTATAAATCTACATTTATAAATAAACCTGTAGAAGAAGCAGAAATTATTATTGGTAAACAAAGAAATGGTCCAATAGGAACTGTAAAATTAAATTTTGAAAAAGAGTATACTAGATTTATAGATAAAGATAATCATAATAATGAACCATCATACGAGGTTGAATTTGAAACAAATGTAGATATACCAAATATTATTTAAACTGTATTATGTATTAATATTAATACAGTTTTTACCATTTTGTTTTGATTGAAGAAGTGCATCTTTTGCTTTATCCATTATAACTTTTGAATCTGAAGAGTTTAAATTGCATGATATACCAATACTTGCAGTTATGTGTTTATCACAAAAGTTAAATTTATGATTACTAATTTGATCTTTTATCTTTTTTGCAACTACTATAGAATTATCTGCTGTTGTTTCAGGTAATAAAATTGCAAAAACATCTGCTCCCAATCTAGCAACAAAATCTTGCTCTCTAGTAGAAGTTTTTAAAATTTTTGCAATATCTCTTAAAATTTTATCACCTATATTTGTATCAAAATCTTCAGTATATTGCTTGAAATCATCTAAATTTATTAGCATAAGGGCTAAATGGTGTTTGTATCTAACACTTCTTGATAATTCTTGATCAAAAACTTGATTAAATTTTTTAATATTGAATAAATCAGTTAAATGATCATGGGATTCTTGATATTCATAAAGTTTTGATTTTTCTTTTAGATTTGTAATATCTGCAAAAGATACTACATAATTTTCAGAATTTAAACCATATGTATTTATATATATTTGAAAATATTTATATATTCCTTCATGATTTTTTAATTGTACTACTCTATCTTCATGAGGAAGTTGTAGAAGGAATTGAATCCAATTTGTACTATTTAAATTATTAAAATTATGTAATAACAGATGTTCTGATTTAATTAGATTACATATACATTTATGTTTTTGTATAAATTCTTCTAAATCCTTAACACCAAAAAAGTTTAAAAACTTATCGTTACATTCTAAAGGTTTAAGCCCATCCCCACTTAATATCATTGAATCTTGAGCATTGAAAAATGATGTAATTTTACCTGTTACTTTTTCTACATTTTTATTTAATGAATCAATATTATTTTGTAATTCTTTATTTTTAAGTATTAACTCTTTTTTAAAGGCTATTGGTTCGATTGTTTTACTCATCTCTTCAATTAATTGATAAAGATCTATTGGTTTTAGTGTATAAGATGATATTCCAATATCAATTGCTTGTTTTAAAAATGCTGAATCATTATGTGCACTTGTAATTATAATTAAAATATTTGGATCAATTTTTCTCATTTCTACTGACATATCCAAACCATTCATTTTTGGCATATTAATATCTGTTATTACTAAATCAAATGCATCATTTGTGCCATATACATCTTTAAATGCATCAAGACCTTCTTGACCATTATTTGCTATTACAATATTATGAACAATAGAACTAATTGTTTTTCCAGTAAAATCTCTTACACTTTGTTCGTCTTCTACATATAAAACATTAATTTTTTTTAATAATTCTTTATTCAAATTATTCTCCTAATTTTCAGCATTTAGCATTGTTGGATTATCTAAAGGTGGTGCAAAATAATAGCCCTGAGAATAATCTATTCCTATCTCTTTTGTGAGTAGGTATATATCCTCATTTTCTACATATTCTGCAATTGTTTTCAGATTTAAATCTTTTGCAAATTGTATGATAGTTTTAGTTATTAATAAACTATTTTTATCTGTTGTTATATTTTTAATTAATGAAGCATCAATTTTTAAAAAATCTACTTTCATTTTTAATAATTTTTCAAAGTTACTATAACCACTTCCAAAATCATCTATTGCTATTTTACAACCAAGATCTTTAACTTCTCTTATAAAATCCAATAATATATCATAATTTTTAATACTTTCATCTTCTAAAAGTTCAAAAATTAATTTATTAGCTACATTGTATTTTTTTAATAATTTTTTTATTAAATCTAAAAAATTAGGACTTGCAATATCCTTATATGATATATTTACACTAAAATTAAAATCTAAATTATCAAATTTTTCAAAAGATTTTTCTAGAACTTTTTTTGTAATTTTACTATATTGATTAGACTTTTTTGATATATCTAAAAAGAAAAATGGTGATACAACTTTGCCATCATCAACTAATCTTACCAAACATTCATATTTTTCCACCTTTAATGTTTTATTATTTATTAAAGGTTGGTAATATACTATGATATTATCATTATTTAAAGCATGTTTTATTTTTTTTGTCCACAGCATATTATTTTGATATTCTTGTAAATTATCTAATTCATCAAAAAATACAATATATTCTTTATTATTTGCTTTTGCAGATTGTAGTGCTAAATCTGCAGTGATTAATTTATTTCTTTTTGTTGAATATGAAATACCAGCAGTTGCTCTGACATGAATTTCATATTGTTTATAAGAAAAAGTCATACTTTCAATTTTATTTAATAACTTAACTACTAAATCTGTAAAATTATTCTCTGGATAAACGGTATTAGTAATACAATAAGTATCGGAAGGGAATTTATACAAAGAAAGTTCTTTGTGTGGTTTAATAAATCTTAATACTACATCTGCAAAACTCTGTAAAATAAAATCTCCAATATGATGTCCATAAAAATCATTTATCTCTTTAAATGAATTTATGTCAATTATACATAAAGAATTAATATTATATTTTTTATTTTGTAGATCATTTATTAACTTAACTCTATTTGGTAACTGAGTAAGACCTTCTATATATATTAAATCTTTAATTTTATTTTCATTTTCTATATGTTTATCAAAATATTTCATTTGAGAATCAATTATTGGTATAATTACATTTATTAAGTCATTTTTATTTATATAGTTTATTACTCCAGCTTTATATGATTGAACTAAAAAATTTTCATCATTTTGTTTTATTGCTACAATAGATATATCAAACTCTTTTTTTATTATTTGAATTGTCTTTTGCATTGTATGGTCTATAAAAATTAGATCAATTTTATTTTTATTTATATCTTCTAAGATTTGATTATTATTGTTATTAATATGAATATTTATATCAAAATAGTTGCTAGTAATAAGAGTATAAATATTTTTATTTATATCATTATCAATACCAACTAATAAAATATTCATATTCATCCAAAAATCCTTAGTGCATTTTCAAGATCTTCTTGTGTATCAATACCAAAAGATTTTGATTGCACTTCTACCATTGATATTTTTTTTTGATATTCTATAGCTCTTAGTTGTTCTAGTTTTTCAATATGCTCTAAATTACTATTTCCAAATGAACAAAAATTATTTAAACTTTTTTTAGTAAAACCATAAATACCTAAATGCCCATTATATGAAGCAATTTCATGATGATCTCTATGATATGGCACTTTACTTCTTGAAAAATAGATTGCATCATTAAATTTATCTAAAACTACTTTTACATGGTTTGCATCATCAGCTAATTCTGAACTGATTTTTTTATAACAACTCACCATATTAAACTCTTCATTGTTTTGTTGTTTTTGTTTGACTTTATCAATTACAGCTTGTACAACTTCAGGCTCAATAAAAGGTTCATCACCTTGTACATTAATTACTATATCATTATCTTTTAGATTTAATTTATTAACTGCTTCATTGATTCTATCTGTACCACTTTGATGAGAAATTGATGTCATAATTGCATTTATATTATAACTTTTTGCTAAATCTATGACTTCTTGAGAATCAGTTGCAATAGTAACTTCATCTAAACTTTGAACTTGTTTTGCAGTTCTTATAACCATAGGTAAGCCTAAAATATCTACTAATATTTTATTCGCAAATCTACTTGAACCTAATCTTGCTGGTATAATAATCATTGTGTATCCTCATTTAGTAGTGGTAGTTTTATAATAAAAGTTGCCCCTGTATTATGATTTATTGCTGTTATAGTTCCATTTAGATGTACTTGAACAATCATTTTACACATATAAAGTCCAAGCCCTACACCATGTTTTAGTTTTTTAGTACTAAAATATGGTTCAAATATTTTATCTATAATATCGTTTGCTATTCCACCACCATTATCACTTACTTCAAATATGATATTTTTATTATCACTGTATTGTTTTAGTTTGATTACACCATTTTTGGTATTGTTTCTTTGTATTGCTTCTTTTGCATTTATAAATAAATTAACCAATACTGTAGTAAGTTCGTTTGAATATGTATAAAACTTTGGTTGATTTGTGTAATCTTTGATAATGTCAATATCATTTGATAAAGGGTTATTTCCAAAAAGTTTTACAGCTTTTTTAATTATAACTTCTGGTTCTATAAGATTTTTTACATCTTTTAGGCTAACAAAACTTTGAAAATCTTCAATTATTGAAGAGAGCTTATCTGCTTGCACTTTTATATCGTGTAAAACTTTTTCAACTTCTTCGTTTGGTGGTAAATTATCCATACTAAAGTCAAGTTCAAGTTTTTGTGCTCTTAGTGAGATAATATTTAAAGGTTGTCTCCATTCATGAGAGATCATTTGTAGAGTTTCTGCCATAATGGCTAGTTTTGATTGTTCTACTAATATTTTATCTTTTTGTTTTATTTGTGTATTTGCTACACTTATCTCTTTTTGTAAAGTTAATTGAGCAGTTATGTCAAACATTAAATATGTATAACCAGTTATATCCCCATATTTATTGTATATAGGTTTTATTTTAGCATCAACACCAAAAATTGAACCATCTTTTTTATGATTTAAGATTTTACCAGTCCACTGCTTATTGGTAAGTAGTTCATCCCATAAATTTTTAAAAAAAGTTTCATTATCTTTTTCATTTAATATAAAAGAATAATTTTTACCTATTAATTCATCTTTTGAATAACCACTAAGGTTACAAAATGCATCAGAGACTTTTACAATTATTCCTTTTGTATCTGTTTGGCAAGATAGAGCATATTGATTTAAAATTTGATCATCAGAGATCTGTTTTGTAATATCTTTTATGTTTATTACATAAAACTTTTTGTTTAACATTAAAGATAATGTAATATCCAGATATACAAGTTGGTGATCTTTACGATTACATGCAATTTGCATTTTATTTGTATATTGATTTTCTTTATTATCTTTTATAAGTTTGAGAAAGTCTTTTTTATTTTCACTAACTATATAGTCAATAAATAAAGAATTTAATAATTCATCTTTGTCAAAACCTAAAATTGGTGAGAATGCATTATTTACATATATAAATTTTGTGTTCTCATCTATAATACCAATACCGTCCCAAGAATTATTTACAATTTCTCTTAGCTCGTTATTGTTGTGTTTTAACTTATCAATATCTACTAACATAAAGTTCCTCAAATTTTTTAAGTACAATTATTATATTATAAATGATATTAAACTTATCTACAAATTAGGATTATTTTTTGAAAACATTAACGATAATAGACACATTTGGCTTCTTATTTAGAAGTTATTATGCTTTACCACCATTAAAATCAAAATCAGGATTTCCAACAGGAATGCTAACTGGATTTATGAATTTTATTTCAAATATAGGAAAAGATTTTCAAACTGACTATATAGTTTTTGCTCTTGATAGTAAAGGTGATACATTTAGAAAAGATATATATGATGCATATAAAGCAAATAGATCTGAAGTGCCAGAAGATTTATTAAGACAACTTCCAATTGCAATAGAATTCATAGAGAAAATGGGATTTAAAACCGCAGCAAGAATAGGGTATGAAGCCGATGATATGATTGCTTCAATTGCGGTAGATGCAAGGGATATGGGCTTGCAAGTACGAATTGTAAGTCATGATAAAGATTTATATCAACTAATAGATGAAAAAAATATTTATATGTTTGATCCAATGAAGAAAAATGTTATAACGAGACAGATGTGTTATGACAAATATGGAGTTTACCCAGAGCAATTTATAGATTATCAATCATTGCTTGGTGATAGTGCAGATAATGTACCAGGAGTAAAAGGTGTTGGAGCTAAAACAGCTCAAGCTCTAATTTCTCAATTTGGAGATTTAGATAATATTTATGCAAATATTGAGAACATTGAAAAGCCAAGATGGAAAAAATTATTAATTGAAGGCAAAGAGATGGCATATATTAGTAAACAGTTAGTTACATTACATACTGATGCACATATTTTAACTGATTTACATACATATGATTTACCAAAAGAGAACCCAATATTAAAGATTGCTGATACATTAATCTCTTATGATTTAAATAAAATAGTTGAAAAAGTACATTCAAATGGTTTAAATTATAAAACTTCAGTCCCTCAGTCTTCAAAGGCTCTTGACTTTAAAACAATCACTCTTAATAGTTCAGATGAACTTTTTAAAATAATAAATTCTATATCAAGTAATTCAATTGTAGCATTAGATACAGAAACTACATCATTAGATAGTTCAAGTGCAAAAATTGTTGGATTTTCTTTTTGTTTTGATAATAAAACTGCATATTATGTCCCGCTTAATCATTTTTATTTAGGTGTTATGGAACAAATATCTATGGATGATGCAAGAAAAGCATTAGAAAAATTAAATAATTATAATTTAGTTCTACAAAATTTTAAATATGATGCTGTAATTATTAAAAATAATTTTAATTTAGAAATAAATCTATATGCAGACACAATGATTTTAGCATGGCTATTACAAAGTGATATGGCAGTTGGGCTTGATGCTTTGGCAAAAAGATTTTTTTCTCATACAATGATTGCTTATAAAGATGTAGTAAAAAAAGGTGAAGATTTTTCATCAATTGATATTGAAAAAGCGACACAATATGCAGCAGAAGATGCATATATAACTTATAAGATATATTTTAAATTACTTGAAGAATTTAAAAATAAAGATTGTGAGCATTTAATAAAAATTGCACATGATATTGAGTTTGAATTTATATATGTTCTTATTGAGATGGAAGCAAATGGTATAAAAGTTGATACGGAATTTTTCTCTAAATTAAAGGTGAGTTTTAATGAATATTTAAATGATCTTACTCAAGAAATATATGAAATGGCTGGTACAAATTTTAATATAAATTCACCAAAACAGCTAGGTGAAGTATTATTTGATCATTTAGGACTAAAAGCTGGTAAAAAAACAAAAACTGGATATAGTACAAATGAATCTGTTTTATTAAAATTAAAAGATGAACATCCAATAATACCATTACTTTTACAATATAGAGAGAATTTTAAATTAAAATCTACATATATAGAACCATTATATGAGCTAGCGATGGCCGCAAAAGACAATAGGGTACATACATCATTTTTACAAACCGGAACTGCAACAGGAAGATTGAGTTCAAAAAACCCTAATTTACAAAATATACCAGTAAAAACTAAAACAGGTAGACAAATAAGAGAAGGTTTTATTGCAAGTCAAGGTAAAAAATTAATAGGTATTGATTACTCTCAAATAGAATTAAGACTATTGGCTCATTTTTCAAAAGACCCTGCTTTAGTAGATGCATTTAATAATGATCTTGATATTCATATGCAAACAGCTATTAAGATTTTTGGTCAAGATGAAGCAAAACAGAAAAGAAATATTGCTAAATCTATTAATTTTGGTTTAATATATGGTATGGGTAGCAGAAAATTAGCTGAGACTATTAATGTCACACCAAAAGAAGCAAAACAATATATTGATAGCTATTTTGAATCATTTGCTACAGTGAAAGAGTATTTAAAATCTATTGAAGATGAAACTTTACAAACAAATTATGTTGAAACATTATTAAAAAGAAGAAGATATTTTGATTTTGAAAATGCAAATGGTATGCAAAAACCTATGTTTTTAAGAGAAGCAGTAAATACTGTATTTCAAGGAAGTGCTTCAGATCTCATAAAATTATCCATGATTGAAATATATAAAAAATATAAAAATAATATTGATGTAAAAATGTTACTGCAAATACATGATGAACTTATTTTTGAAGTAGATGAAGATAAATGTGATGAAATATCTAAAGATTTACAAAAAATAATGGAAAATATTTATAAATTAATTGTACCTTTAAAAGTAAGTATAAGTATAGGGAATAGCTGGTCAGAATTAAAGTAATTATTTATAATACAAAAATATTACAAATTCTTTGACAAAAATTATTTATTATGATATAATGTTCTTAATAATTATATGAATAGGTAGTGGAATGAAAAGAATTACAAAAAATTTAAGACAAATAAATAATGCAAGTTTAATTCTTGTGTCTTGTGATAAACAATTAATTTCTCAAGTTCAAGATATTTTGAATAATAGGGTTAAGGAGTTAGTTATAATTTCTTCAATAAAAGATTTAAATGAAGTTATAGCGTCTGAATTATATGATATAGCTGTTATAGATTATTCTTCATTTGATCAAGACTTATTAGAATCTGATGAGTTAATTAATAGTGGTCTTCCAAAGATTGTAGTATCTAAGGGTTATGATGATAGAAGTATAACTGCTGCTATGCAAATATCAGCACATACATCAATATCTAAGCCTTTAAATGAGGATGATTTCTCACTTACATTAATGATGGCTTTAAATCAAAATAAACGTTCTGATAAAATTGAATTTAGAGAAGGTTTCTATTTTGATAAATACAGAGAACAAATGTTTGATAAAAATAATAAAATTGTAGAATTTACAAGATTAGAATATGGACTTATTACACTTCTAATCAATAAATCAGATGAAATAATAGATTATGATATGATTCATAAAGAAGTTTGGAAAGATAAAAAAATGTCTATTTTTACTATGAGAAATGTTATAAATAAAATTAGACAAAAAACATATTATGAAATAATATTAAATCGTTCAAACAAGGGTTATACTATTGATAATATCAATGTAGTATAGAAAATAATATCATGGAAGAACTAATAGTATCAAAAGAAACATTGGTAGAATTATTTGCTAATGAGAAGTTAATTGATACAGAGCATGGATGGATTTATAATAATACTGAAGTTGAAATTATAGCATTACATGATGTTGATCCAAAATATTTGCAAGATATAACAAATGCAAAGTTTTATAAAATAAAAGAAAAATTAAAGTAAGGAAAAATTTATATGTCACAGTGTCCTTTTTGTAAGAAAAAGATTGCAATGAGTAAAGCATTTTGTTCAAGAAATTGTAAAGAGAATTATTTTCAACTTATTGCAATACAAGTGCCTAAACCATTTTTAAAAAGAATATTTGTTTTTTGTAATGAAGAACAAAGAGAGGTAGAAATTGAGAACTTTGGTAATAGACATGGCTGGAGACAAGATTTACTTAAAAATAAAATAAATGAATTAGCTATAGAAAATGGCTATATCGAAGAATAGTTCTAATTCTCAAAAAATAGATTCAACAATAATTACATCGTCAACTATACTTTTTATAGATATAGTTGATGATGTTTATGAAAAAAACACTACTGTACTAAAAAAATTAACTAAAAATTTATTTTCAGCATCAGATTTCTCAAATGCTATAAAATTATATAAAGAAAATGATACTATACTTGATATAATTATTATTAATATTGATTCACCACAAATTAATGGTATGGAATGCATTAATCAAATCAGACAAAATGATTCTGATATTCCCATATTGATTATTTCTAATTTTAAAAATCCAAATAATTTGTTAAAAGTACTAAAATTTAATATTCAAAATTATATCGCAAAACCAATTTTAATGAATACTACAGTACGTATTATAATAGAAATTTTAAATGAAAATGAAAATCAAAAACTTATACGAAAACAAAAACTTGATCTTACTCAATTTAAAGAGATATTAGATAAACAAAATCTTGTTAGTGAGACAGATTTGGATGGGAATATTACATATGTGAATGATATCTTTTGTGAAGTTTCTGGTTATAGCAAAGAGGAATTAATTGGAAAGCCACACAATATTGTAAGGCATCCTCATACGCCAGCTGCTGTATTTAAAGAGTTGTGGGAAACAATACAAAATGGTGAGATATGGCAAGGTAAAGTAAAAAATCTTGCCAAAGATGGAAGCTCTTATTTTGTAAAAGCTTTAATTGTACCTATGTTTGATAGTGATGGAAATATTATTAAATATATATCATCTAGATTTTTAGTTACTGATGATGAAAAACAGAAACAGATGTTAAAAAAACAAATTTTAGCACAAAAGACAGTTGATTTTTCTAATAAAAGAAAATGCCAAAAAGAGATTGATGAAGCTTTAGAAAGTCAAAAACTAGAATTTGATAACAGATTTAAAAAGTTAGAAGAGAGTTTAAACGATATTAATATTGATAGAAAAGATTTAAAAAGAAAATTAAGAGGAAGAGAAAAAAGAATCTTTGAACTTGAAGATCAAATAAAATCTCATATGAAACAATATGATGAGATGAGATCTCAGTATCATGAAAAAGCTAAAGAAACATATGAAAAAAATAAAGATGCAAATAAAAGTTATGATCAATTGGTAATAGCAAGAAATAAGCTACAAGAAGAGAATGATACTGCACAAGATACAATTAGAAAGATGCAAAATAGAATAGATCAATATTTAAAAAGAATTGATGATTTAGAAGATGTAATTCATAGTAATGGATTATGATGATTAAATTTTAACTTTTTTTGATACATATATATATGTTATAATTCCAATTAATGCAAATATACTTGATTGCAAGATTCCCATAGTTAGCCAATTTGAGTATAAAAATCCAAGTTGAATATCTGGTTGCCTAAAGTTTTCTGCAATAATTCTTGCTATTGAATAAAGTATTATATAAAGTAGGGCGAGTTGTCCTGTAAAAGTTGTCTTTTTTCTATATAAAAATAAAATTATAAATATTACAAATCCTTCTAAAAATGATTCATATAAAGCTGAAGGATGTCTTAGAGTATTGCCAACATATATTCCCCAAGGAACTTCTGTAACTCTTCCTACTAATTCTTGATTTAAAAAGTTTCCAATTCTTCCAAAGATATATCCAAGACTAATTCCTATTACAGATAAATCAGCTAAAAATAACATAGATATTTTATATTTTCTTGCAAATAAATATGAAGCAATTAAAAATCCTAATAATGCTCCATGGTAACTCATACCTGAAATACCAGCATACATTCCATTTATAAATGGATTAAATATTTGCCAAGGATGAGTTAAATAGTAAGTAGTATTATTATCATAGAATATTATATATCCAAGTCTAGCACCTAAAATTACACCAATTTCAGCCCACCAAATATAACTATCAAATAGATCCATTTTTATATTTATTTTATCTTTTTTAATTAAATATTTTGTAAAGGTAATTGCAGATATTAAAGCAAGTGCATACATAATACCGTACCAATGTACAGAGATTGGTCCAAGATTGAAGGCTATTGGATTAAAATCGGTATATATGTATTTCCACTGCATTATGACTCTAATGCCTGAGCTATTAGTTCAATGGGATTTTTAAATACGATATCAGACGCATCTGCTTTATGAAGTGAATCTGTAATTTGCATTCTACATGCACTACACTCTGCACTTACAATATTTGCTTTTGTTTGTTTTATCATTGCTGCTTTTGGAGCACCTGCAGCTTTTGCTAAGTGATATTTTTCACTTTGCATTGTAACTCCACCAAATCCACAACATCTATTTGGATCGCTCATCTCATCTATTTCATAATTTTGAGATAATAATGCTCTTGGTTCTTTTTCAATCCCTTGCATTTTTTTTGCATGACATGGATCATGGTATGTAACAATATCATTTATATTTTTTTCTTTAGAAGCTAAGATCTCTTTTAGTTTTGTGTTATTTTCAAGCCATTTAGTTGCCATAATTACTTTTGGCGATATAGCAGCAGCTCTTTTTTGCCAATCTGGTTGATCATGTAAGAAATGTTCCCAATCTATATTTATCATAGCACTACAAGTAGCTTCGGGTACAATTATTGCATCAACATCATCTATAAAAGTTTCAAAATATGCAATATTCTTTTTAATAAGATAATCTACTGTATCAAAATCACCTGTAAAATATGCAGGAGCTCCACAGCATAGCTGTTTTTTTGGTATAAATGCATCAATCTCAAGTGTTTTTAAAATCTTCATTAGACTATCACCAATATTTGTATATGAGTAATTTCCCATGCAGCCTATGAAAATTGCAACTTTTTGTTTTAATTCACTATTTTCTTTTGAATTAACTGTATTTGCTGGATATTTATTTAAAAATGTAGTTTTATCTGCATACGGTAAAGCTCTATTTTTTATAATAGGCAATCCAAAATTTACTCTAGTTGTTGCACTTTGGTTATTTTCATTGATTTTAATTCCACAAGTTTGAAATACCCAACCCATTTTTGCCATAATATTCATAATAGTTCTATGTCTTAAAAGAAAAAAGAATGCTCTTTTATACCAAGCAATTCCATACTTCTTAGCTATATCATTTCGTACTTGTTCTATAATTATATCTGTTGGTAAATCATTTGGACAAACATCAACACAGTTTGTACATAAAAAACAACTTTCAAATATATCTTTTGCTGTTCTATCTAATTCTAATTCATCTCTTTCGTATGCACCAAGTAAGTCTATAAAACCCCTTGGAGAAGTAGTTTCATCTTGATTTATATTAAATATTGTACATACTGGTTTACATTTACCACACTTAATACATTCATCTGATACGGCAGTGTAATTAAATTTTAAATCGTTCAATAATAGTTCCTATACAGTTTTACTAAATCTTCGTTTTTCTTCAGGTACTTTTTTCAAATATGCATCAAATGGCATTACGATATTTCTAATAAGCATAGTTCCTGTTTGTGATACTTGAATCTTGTCTTTTGTTACTTCTACTAGATCTGCTTGCTCAAATTCTTCTAAAAGAGGTAAATCATCTTTAAAATATTCTGCAAAGTTTATATTAAATTTCTCTTCAACTTTTGGTATATTTAAAGCAAAATTACTCATAAGCTCCATAATTACATATTGTCTTATTTGATCATCTTGGCTTAGTTTATATCCTTTAAAAGTTGGTAATTTACCATCATCTAAAGCTTTTTCATAATTATCTAAATCTTTATAGTTTTGTGCATAATAATCAACACCATCACCAATAGATGTGACACCAATCCCAATTAGATCAGCTCCACCTTTTGTTGTGTATCCTTGAAAGTTTCTATGTAATTCACCTTTTTCAATAGCTTTAAATAATTCATCTTGTGGTTTTGCAAAGTGATCCATACCAACCATTTTGTAACCATTACTTGTAAAAGTATCAATAGTATCTTTTAATATCTCAAGTCTTTGAGATGGTGGTGCAAACGTTTCTTCATCAAATTTTCTCATTGTTTTTTTCATCCAAGGAACATGCGCATAATTAAATACGGCAAGTCTATCAGGATCCAAAGTTAATACTTTTTCTAATGTTTGATGAAAAGACTCTTTTGTTTGATGTGGTAATCCGTAGATCAAATCAATATTTATTGAATTTATTCCAGCATCTCTTGCTATTTGCATTACATTTTTTGTCATCTCATAAGGTTGAATTCTATGTATTGTTTGCTGTACTTTTGCATCAAGATCTTGAACCCCAAAACTAATACGATTAGCACCTGCATTTTTAAGTACTTTCATATGATCTTTATTAAAAAATCTTGGATCAACTTCACAACTAACTTCAGCATCATCTGCAAAATTTGGAAATGTATCTTTAATCATAGATATAACTTCTTCTAATTGAGAAGGTTCCAAAAATGTAGGCGTTCCACCACCAAAATGCATTTGGGTAACTTCTCTGTTTGTATCAATATATTTTTTAAGAAGTTCAAGCTCTTTTTTTAGATATGCAATATATCTAACTTTTTTATCCTCTTTACTTGTAAAAATTACATTACATCCACAAAAATAACAAGCACTTCTACAAAAAGGTATATGTATATATAAAGATAATGCTCTTGAAGAGTCTTGTGTTTGATATTTTTCTATTACATCATTTTGTGTAAAATCTTCACTAAACTCTGGCGCTGTTGGATAACTTGTATATCTTGGTCCAGGTTTGCTATATTTTTCAAATTTTTTAAAATCAATCATTTTTATTCCTATTTAGATATACCATTATGGCTTTTTGTGCATGTAGTCTATTTTGTGCTTCATTAAATATAACATCTGAATGTTTTTCAAATATCTCTTCACTAACTTCATAATCTCTATATGCAGGTAAACAGTGTAAGAATATAGCATTTTTAGATGCTAAACTCATTAAATTTTTATCTACTATATATCCTTCAAAATCTTTTAAGCGTTGTTCTTTTTCATCTTCTTGTCCCATAGATACCCATGTATCAGTTGTCACAACAGTTGCATCTTTTACTGCTACTTTTGGATCGTTTCCTACTATAATTTTGGCTCCACTTTGATTTGCTATTTCAAAAGCATCTGTTAATATATCTTGATCAACTTCATAGCCTTTTGGTGTAGCAATTCTAAGTTCAAATCCAAGCTTAGCTGCTAGCATCATCCATGAATGGGTCATATTATTTCCATCACCAACATATGCTACAACCAAATCTTTTTCATATCCATATTCTAAAATAGTAAGATAATCTGCCATAAGTTGAACAGGGTGAAATTTATCAGTTAAGCCATTTATAACCGGTACTTTTGAATATGATGCAAACTCTTCAAGCTCATCTTGTGAATCATTTCGTATCATAACCATATCTACCATACTACTTATCACTCTGCTTGTATCTTTTATTGGTTCACCACGACCTAGTTGAATATCATTTGAGCTTAAAAATAATCCAACTCCACCAAGCTGATAGATACCAACTTCAAAGCTTACTCTTGTACGCGTACTGCTTTTTTCAAATATCATACCCAAAGTTTGTTTTGGCATATAATCTTTAAATATATTTGCTTTAGTCTCTTTTTTGATTACAACAGCTAAATCAATAATTTCTAAAATTTCATCTTTAGAATAATCTTTTAGAGTTAAAAAATGTTTCATAGTTTAAACCTTATTTTAAAAAAGCTATTATTATAGCTAAAACTTATTTATATATCTATTTTTTATTTAAAAGCTCACAAGCTTCTTTTGCATGATAAGTGATAATTATATCAGCACCAGCTCTTTTCATAGATAAAAGTTTTTCCATCATAACTCTATCATAATCAAGTAATCCATTTGCACCAGCAATTTTAAGCATAGCATATTCACCGCTTACATTATAAGCTGCAAGTGGAAGATTTGTATTGTTTCTTATGTCTCTAATTACATCTAAAAAGCTAAGTGCTGGTTTTACCATAAGTATATCTGCACCTTGTCTTTCATCTTCAAGTGATTCTTCAATAGCTTCAAGTCTATTTGCTGGATCCATTTGATAAGTTCTTCTATCACCAAAACTAGGTGTAGATTCAGCTACATCCCTGAAAGGACCATAAAATGCACTAGCAAATTTTGTACTATAACTCATAATTGGTAAATTTTCAAATCCATTTTTATCTAAAGTTGTTCTTAATGCTTCTATAATACCATCCATCATACCACTAGGTGCAATCATATCTGCTCCAGCTCTTGCATGTACAAGTGCTTGTTGGGCTGAAATCTCAAGTGTAGCATCATTATCAACGGTTTGTGTTACTGGATCTAAAATACCACAGTGACCATGATCAGTATATTCACAAAAACATAAATCAGTTGTTATAAACATATTTGGAAAATCTTTTTTAATAGCTTCAATAGTTCTAGCAATAATACTATGATCACATAAACATTCACTACCAACTGAATCTTTAGTATCTGGAATAGCAAATAATAAAATAGAATTTAATCCTAAGTCATTTAAAGTTTGACACTCTTTTACAATCTCATCTATACTCATTTGAAAAACACCAGGCATTGAACTTACTTCATTTTTAATACCACTTCCTTCTTTTACGAATAAAGGGTACATAAAATCATTTGGAGTCAACACAGTTTCTTGTACTAAATTTCTTAATGTTTCATTAATTCTTAGTCTTCTAAATCTTTTAAACATATTATTTGCCTTTTTTAGATATTATACGCGTTATATTAACTAATTAGGGTTTAAATATTTATGAATATTGAAATATCACAAATTGCCAATTTGCCAACAACTCATGGTGATTTTAAAATACAGTCATTTAAACAAGGTTGCAAAGAGCATTTGGTTATCTTTACACCAGATTTGGATACAAGTAAAACAGTTAACATAAGAGTGCATTCTGAATGTCTAACTGGAGATGCTATTGGATCTATTAAGTGCGATTGTCAAGCACAACTTAATTTTGCACTAGAATATATAAATAAACATAGCGGTATGGTTATCTACTTAAGACAAGAAGGACGTGATATAGGACTTCTTAATAAAGTAAATGCTTATGCTTTACAAGATGGTGGGCTTGATACGGTTGCAGCTAATCATCAACTTGGTTTTGCTTCTGATGAAAGAACATATGAAATAGTAGAATTCATATTAAACTATTTTAAAATTAGTAAAATAAACTTACTTACAAATAACCCCGATAAAATAAGCAGTCTTGCAAATATAATTATAGAAAAAAGAATTCCTGTCCAAGTAGGGCATAATCCAAAAAATATAGATTATATTCGTACAAAAAAAGAAAAAATGGGGCATATGTTTGAATAGTCTAAAACAACAACTCACAAATGCCCATTTAAACTTTGATGATGATTTTTATGAAGATTGTAAAAAATTTGCTTCTATATTAAAACAATGGAATAATACTCATAATTTAACTGGTGCTTGCAATGATGAAGATATACAAAAGAATATAATAGATTCTGTTTATCCACTTACATTTATAAAACAACCTAAAAAACTTGTAGATATAGGTACAGGTGCAGGATATCCTGGACTTATACTTGCTATGGCTATGAGGCAAACTCATTGTATATTGGTTGAACCAAGAGTAAAAAGAGTAGCATTTTTAAACTATATAAAAAATCTTTTAAAGTTAGATAATGTTGAAGTGATACAAAGTAGGGTTGAAGATATAAGTGTTGAAGATATAGATCTTATTACCTCAAGAGCTGTTACAAATACAAAACTTTTAATAGATATAACAAAACATATAAGTAATGATTACACTAGATATCTTTTTTATAAAGGAAGTTTACTAAAAAGTGAACTTCAAGATTTAGATATCGCATCATATGATGTAGTAAGTGTTGATGAGCGAAATTATTTATATATAAAGGGATCAAATGATAATTAAATTAGTAGCATTACTTGCAGTGTTGTTTTTGGTATACATTGTGTTTTTTAAAAAAAATAGAGAAAATATAAATAATAGTAAAAATCAAAATGATACTTTAGAAGATATTATGGAAGAGTGTCCAACTTGCGGGATATATGTATCTAGAAAAGAAGCTATATTAAGTAGTGGAAAATATTATTGTTCTAAGGAATGTCTAAAATGATATTGATAGGTGATGAGAATATTAAATATAATAAACTTTATAGAGTTACTAATATTGATATGATTAATCAAACTCCATCAAATAGTACATTATTATTTGATTATGATATAAATTTAATGAAATATTGTATGGAAAACAATCTTAATTATGCAGTAATAGTGGATAATATTACTCAAACAATTTATGCAAATAACCTAGATGCAAAATATATTATAGCTATACAAGAACTTGCAACAATATTGCAAAATATAGCTCAAAACTATATGTTTGATTCTAAAATATTAGCTGTAATAAATTCTAGTGATGAGATAGAAAAAATTGCACTTGATAATATAGATGGTGCTATATATAAGAGTCTTATATGAAAGATATTATAGATATAGTAGTTATAATTTTATTTGTTTATTTATTATTTATATTTTTAAGAGGTTTCAATGAAGAGCAAGTAGAAAAACATAAAGATTTATTAGAAAAAGCACAAAAAAGAAGGAAAGAATTAGATGATTAAACCATTATTAATAGAAATAGGTGTTGAAGAGTTACCAGCAGTTCCATTTTTAAAAGAGTTACCAAATATTGAAAAAGTTTGGACAGATATTTTAGAAGAAAATAAACTTTTAAGTGGATTTAATTTTTATTATACTCCTAGAAGATTTGTATTTTGGCATAGAGAATTTCCTGTATCACAAGAAGATTCAGTACAAGAGTTTTTTGGAGCACCTGTTGCAATAGCATATAAAGACAATCAGCCAACACCAGCTGCAAATGGATTTGCAAAAAAATGTGGTGTTAATATAGATCAATTAAGTACAATTACTAAAAATGGAAATGAAGTACTTTATTTCAAAAAAGAAGTAAAAGGAAAAGATTCAAAAGATTTACTAAATGATATGATAAATAAATTTATATCAAAATTAAACTTTGGTAAATCAATGAGATGGGCAGATAGAAGCGATAGCTTTATAAGACCTATTAGAAATCTTAGTATTGTATTAGGTGATGATCTAGTTGATGGTGAATTATATGGAGTAAAATCAAGAAAAAGTGCTTTTGGACATAGAATGATATCTTATGAACCATTTGAGTTTGATTTTGCTGGTGATTATTTTTGTAAACTTGATAAAAATGGAGTAATTTTATATCAAAAAGAGAGAAAAACTATTATTCTTGATCAAATGAAAAAGATTGAACAAGAAGAAAATATACAAATAGATATTGATGAAGATTTATTGGATGAGATTGTAGCAATTACAGAATATCCTACTGCATTATTAGGGAAATTTGATAAAGAATTCCTGCAGCTTCCTCAAGAAGTAATTGTAAACTCTATGAAAGAGCATCAAAGATATTTTGCAGTATTTAAAGATGGTAAAATTCAAAATAGATTTATAGTAGTATCAAATGCAAAAACTGATGATTTTAGTTTAATAGTTAGTGGAAATGAAAAGGTTTTAAGACCAAGATTAGCTGATGCTATGTTCTTCTATCAAAATGATTTAAAAAATGGTTTATCAAATGAGGGATTAAAAAATATTTTATTTTTAAAAGGTTTAGGTACAGTATATGATAAATCTGTACGTGAAGCTCATATTGCTCAATATTTAGCTGATATTTATAATGTTCAAGATAAAGATCTTTTAGAAAAAACTGTTATGCTAAGTAAAGCTGATCTTATGAGTGAAATGGTGTATGAATTTACTGAACTTCAGGGATTGATGGGATACTATTATGCTAAGGCTGCAGGTGAAGATGAAAAACTTTATACAGCAATAAAAGAACAATACCTTCCTGATGGAGAGAATAGTGCAGTACCAAGTAGTACATTTAGCTCAATTGTAGCACTAAGTGCTAAACTTGATTCTTTATTTGCACTATTTAGTGTAGGTAAAATTCCAACAGGATCTAAAGATCCATTTGCACTAAGAAGAGCTGCAGCTGGAATAGTTAGAATTTGTAGAGAAAATAATTTACCATTAAATTTTGAAAAAACTATGAATGATTTAGCTCATTATTATCCGGGTCTTGATCAAAATAAAGTTATGGAATTTTTTACTGAAAGACTTTATCAAATATTTAATATAAATAGTTCGGTAGTAAAAGCTGTATTAAATAGTGGTGAAAAAGATATTTTAGAACTTAGTAAAAAACTTGATGCTTTAGCTCCAATAGTACAAAGTTCTCAGTATAAATCTATGAGTACAACATTTAAAAGAGTAGCAAATATTATAAAAGATATTGATACAAATAGTAAACTAGAAATTAATATAGACTTATTTGAACAAGATGAAGAAACAAATCTTTATAAAGCTTATGAAAGTGTTGTGAATAAATCTTATGCTACTTATGAAGAACAACTAGATGCATTATTTGGATTAAAACCACAACTGGATAACTTTTTTGATAATGTATTTGTAAATCATGAAGATAATAAAATTAAAACAAATAGAAAAAATCTTATAGGGTTAATATATCAAGCATTTAAGCAAATAGCAGATATTAAAGAGATTACTATTTAATATTTTAATAAGTGATGATGAGGCAAAATACTATAAAAAGTGTTAAAAAAGTTTAAAAATAATTGTTATAAATTAATAATATTTTGCTTAAGTGTAAAAAATAGATATACCACATAATACTCTCTAAACCATTATGTTTAGAGAGTATACTTTTTAGTTTATTAGGAATAATTAAAAATAAATTATAAACTTACCCCTTTATTCCATCAGCTCGTGGAGTCACTAAAAATTTAAAAAATACTTTTATATAAAGTATAAATGGAACTGTCCAAAGAAGTGCCGAGTATAGATATAATTGAAAACTGTATTCTTCATAAAATGGTATTAAGCCTCTCATACAAGTAGCTATTATGATAAACAATACCATCAAATGAGTATAAATAT
>CAZAOJ010000007.1:0-50879 GCA_964486745.1 uncultured Arcobacteraceae bacterium | reverse complement strand
AGTTTTAACCATATATTGCCAAATCATATTTTCAAATAAAATAGCTTTTTCATAATCACCAGCAGCTACTGCTTCATCAGATTTTGCTTTTTGCTCTTTAATTTTTCCATATTGGTCAAATGCATCAGTTACAAGATCAGCTACAACTTTATGTTTATCAAAATGATTTTCTTTTAAGAATTTTACAACAGATTGAATAACAGCATCAGTAGCAGCATTTACTGCAACAGTTTTGTCATATTCTGCTTTTAATTCTTCTTTACTCATTGTTTTCATTTTAAGTTTTTGTGCTGAAGTATATTTTTTATTTGGATCTTTAACCATTAAGTAACCCATCATTTCTAAGTGAAGTGCAGAACAGAACTCAGTACAGTAGTAAGGGAATACACCCTCAATATCAGCATTGAATTTAAGTTCGATTGTTTCACCTGGCTCTAATGAACCATGAATATCAAAGTGGTCAACTGTAAAACCATGAGTTTCATCTTCAGCTCTTTCTAAGTTAGTTAAGTAAAAAGTAACTGTGTCACCTTTGTTAACTGTAACTCTTTCAGGATTGATGTGAGATCTAACCATAGTAGCGTATACTGTTACATTGTTTCCATCTCTTTCAATTCTTTCTTGACCAGCTAAAGTTTTACCAACATGTGGTTTACCAGTTTTTGTATTAGTTCCCATTTTATATCTAACTTCTGGGTGTAGCTTTTCAGCTCTAATAGCAACTGCTTGATGTGGTTCACCTAAAGGAATTGGCATATCATATAAAAGATCCATAGTTTTACCACTAATATCAATTAATTGGTGATTTTGTGGGTGTAATGGACCAACATTTTGGAATCTATCAATAGCAAGTTTATTTAAAGAGATAATATATTTACCTTGAGGATCAGCAGATTTACCTTCCATTCCACATAAATGTCCAACATTGTAGTGAACATTTTCTTTATCTAAAACTTTTAGTTTTTTATAGTTCCATTTTACAATTTGTGAATCAACGTAAAGTGAAGTATAAATTTCACCATCTACATTTGAATATTGATTATGCAATGGCCCAAGTCCTAATTCCACTTGACCATGAAGTGAAGATTTCATATCAAGAATTGGAATACCATAAGGATCTTTACCAGCAAATGTTTTACTATCAATTAATTTTTTAATTTTTGACCATTTGTAAACTGAAGCATGAGTATCAAGCTTACCACAAACTGTAATATATTCACCATCTGGAGATACATCTACACCATGTGGTGATTTAGGCTCAGGAATTAAAAATAATGCATTATTTTTAACTGCAACATCCATAGGCACAATTCTCATACCATTTACTACTTTTACATTTTTGTCATTTTTAGCTAATTTAGCTAATTTTTGCCAGTTATATACATGTAAGAAGTCAGTATCATTTCTTGAACAACCAGCTTCAAATGGAGGCATACCAACTTCTATACCACCTGTATACATTTCACTATTAAATGAGTTTGTAAATCCCCAACCATAAGAAGCACCTTTACCTGCATCAGATAAATCTTGCATATATGGAGGTAATTCTAAAGTAAATGATTTATTCTCTTTAATTCTACCTTCGTTAGAATCAAATTTCCAAAATGTTACTCCACCTCTATATGTTTCTTTATATTCTTCTATTGGGTGATAATTATTGTCAAATGGCGCAGCATATTGACAAGCTTCTAAGATATATTCAGAATTTGGAGTAAAAAATGCTCCACCATGCTCTGATTTTAGAACAGGGTTAACAACTATTTGTTTAGTTTCAAAATCTAGTAAATCAATAACAGCAACTCTTGGATTAGCTTTATCATTGATAACTAACCATTTACCATCATATTTACCATCTTTTTCAGAAAGTGCAGGGTGATGTGTATCTCCCCAATTTATCTCTCTACCTCTGATGTTACCTTGTCTTAATACTTTTTTACTGTCTTCATCATAACCATACCCTTGCCAAGGTTCAGGTGTAAATACAGCAATGTATTTTAATATTTTCATTGATGGCACACCATAAACAATCATTTGCCCAGATTGACCACCAGAACTAAATATTACAAATTCATCTCTAGCACCAGTTGGTAGATATGTTTTTGCAGCACGAATAACATCGTTCTCAGTTAACCCTCTTTTTTTCATTATCTTAGATAGTTCTCCACTACTAGCAAACGCCGTTGATGCAGCAATAGTAGTACCAAGAACTAAAGTAGATAATTTACTAAAAGTCTTATTCATCTCTCTCTCCTTTTATATTTTCAAGTAATTAAAATTACTCAAATAATATGTAATGATAATATATTCCAATTGACAATAATTTGACAAAGGTCAAATTATTAGATTAATTTTGTAAATTTATTATTAATTAAAAATTTTATTTAATTCTTTTATATTGCTTATGTAAAAAATATTTTTTATAATGCCATTTTTTAATTTATATATAGTAATTTTAGAATCTTTTTTTGTAAATCTATGATCGTTTTCATCGTTGATTAATAAGATCTTATGTTTATATGTTTTCATTTTTGGTATGGCAAAGAATTTAGTAAGAATAGATGGCATATCTGTTATATTAGCAATAAATACAGATTTATGTTGTTCTAAAAAATTATCTTTTTTAGATTTTAGAAATTTATTTATATCTGTACTTGTACCTTTTTCAAATGATACAATAATTGTTTGTATATTTTCATCTATAGTGTGGAGTTTATTAAATTGATCTGGAATTAAAAAGCTACTTATATGATCAGATATTTTGAAATTATTTGCAAAAACATAGAGTGATATAAAAATTATGATAAAAATATTTTTAATCAAATTATTACTTTTGGTAGTTTACTAATTTGTTAATATCATATTTTAAATTATCTAATTTAGATGTAATGTTCATAAGTTCGTCTAGAGATTCTATAATTGCATCCTCTTTCTTTGTAAGTTCTACATCAATATCTTTATTTTGTATATATATTAGTTCTAAAAATTCTTCTATATTATTTTCTATTTGTTTTAAAGATTGAGTTGTGTGTTCTATTGAATTTGTTGAATAATCAATTGAATTATTTATTTTATCTAGTAAAATATTAAAATTATTAGAAGCTTCCGAAATATCTTTGTTTTTTGATGCTTCTTTTAAAGGTTCTAAATCCTTAATACTTGAGTTTTTTATAATTTTATTTGATCTATTTGTAAATTCATTTATAAAAGTAAGAATAACTTTGATTTGTGTAAAGAGATATATTAATAATAAAATTAAAATTATAAATAAAATGTATTGTATATTTTTATATGTATTAAGAATATTATTAAAATAAACCTGGTGAATCTTTTTTAACTGATCAAATTTAATAATTAATTTTTGATTTTTATTATAAATATCGTTTACTAATTTTTCAAGAAGTATACTAGTATATGCAGTTATAGATTGTTTTTGTGATAAAAAGCTATTAACATCTAAATAAAATTCATTCCAAAGTTTTAATATCTCTTGACTTTGATTTTTTACTAAAATAGATGGTATTTGAGAAAGGTTTTTATCTCTATTTTCTAGATTTGCCATAAATCCTTTAATTGCTTTATCTAAATTTTTTGTTGAGATGTTATCATGTTTATATATGTAAAAAATATTTTTTGATATTTCTTGAGTGTAAGCTTCTTGTTCAGAAATGGTATTTAAAATATTTGTATTGATTTTATTTTGATTGCTAATATATGAAGATAAAATGGCTAAAATAATAGATAAAATAAATATAAATAAACCAATAATTTTAATTTTTTTCATTTTACCACTCCTGATAGATAGATTTTAAATTTGGATTGTCCAATATAAGAACTTTTCCATGTACTATACTAATAACATTATTTCGTTTTAATCTATTTAAAACTCTTGATAAAGTTTCTGGTTGGATATGTAAAATTAATGAGACTTCATGTCTTTTAAGTTTATTAAACATTTGTAAATCTGTATCTAACATCATAGCAACCTTTGATACAGCATCAAATATAAATTCTCTATTGATTAATGTTTGCATCTGTTTTGATCTTTGTATAACTTCATTTGCTAATTCTATACATAAAATATTATTATTAATAAAAAAATCTTTAAATGATTTGTAATTTATACTTAAAATAATAGAGTCTTCAATTAGTTCAATATTTGAAAAAGATGTAATAGTATCTGTATGAATATCTGATATTTCAGAGATCATATTATTCTTATATATATAGTATAAAAAAATCTCATTTTCATGTTTATCTATTTTATATGCTTTTGCTAATCCGTTTATTATAAAATATAGTTTTGTATTTAAATCTTTTTCATAATTTAAGATATAACCTTTATCATGATTTACTATTGTAGAAATAGAAGATAATTGTTGTATTTGTTCATTATTTAATGATTTGAAAAAATCTAAATTAGTTAACGCATCTACGATAGACAAAAGAACTCCAGTATTTATAAAATATTATTTGATTGTATCCATTTTTTTTTAAATTACTATTGATGATTGTCAAGTAAATATTAAAAATTTGTGAATTTTTCAAAGTTTACTTAAACTTGATTCTAGTCAAGAAAATTCATTTTTAATTAAGCTAGAATTTTATCATAGTTTAATATAAATACAAAAAGGAGAGTTATGGATTTAGAACAAACACATCTGATCGTAAGACCAGAGATAGCAGTAAATGATTTTCTTTGGGTCTTTTTAGATGGCGCTTTTGTACTTATATTTGGACTGTTTTATGTAGCGTTCTATACGCTTGTAAAAATGGAAAAGCTTAATAAGAATTATGTCTATGTGGCATATGCTTTTTGGGCTCTTCAAGCATATTGTATGTATTCGTTAGGTTTTATGATTCAAAGTAATGACTTTACAGTTAAAGTTATGATGATGGCGATGTTAGCATTTTTAGTTGTGCCTCATCTATATTATTACTTGATGATTCAAGCCGATAAACGGTACGAGCAATAAAAAATAAAAGGAGAACATGTGTCTAAAAGAACAGTTTCAGTATGGACCGACAACCGATTTTGGGCTAGATCAGCTGCGTGGGTAACTGGATTTGCATCTATTTTATTAATATGGTTAACATTTGATACAATGGGACAAATTAGTATGGGTACAGATGCTGATATCAAAAATGGTATTACAAAAAGAGTTCCCGGACCAACTGTAATCAATCATAAGATAACTTATGAGATGAGTGAAACAAGAGGTCATGAGGTGCCAGTAATTGGTGAAAAAGAGAAGTTTTTTGGAAGAGACGATTGGAGTGAGGAGGAAGCAGCAGAGCTTCTTAACTTAGGAAAATTAGGATCTCAAGCAAAAAACTGTATGAATTGTCATACGTTACTTGGAAATGGTGCATATTATGCTCCAGATTTAACTAAAGCGTGGTTAGATCCAGCATGGGGACCAAATGGACCTTACTTAGGGATGACTGGTTCTAAAACTAAAGAGGAAGCAATGGTAAAATTTTTAATGAATCCATCAATGTATCCTACTCATGAAAGAATGATGCCAGGTCTTGGTATTACTGAAAAAGAAGCTAAAGGTTTAGTTGCATTCTTAAAACATATGAGTTCAATTGATACAAATGGTTTCCCAAGAAACTTCGGTAGAATGCAAGGAGCTATTAATGGTAAGTAGTATTCAAAACTTTAGCTGGGAATCAAAAAAATTAGGTGTAATGTATTTTAGAGTAGCAATTATTTTATTTGGAGCACAGCTTCTAATGGGACTTATTGCTGCAACTCAATATTTATATCCAAGTTTCTTATATGAAATCTTTGATTTTTCTGTTGCAAGAATGGTGCATATTAATGCTCTTGTTGTATGGATGCTTTATGCAATGATTGGTGCAGTTTATTATATGATGCCAGATGAAACTGGTATTGAAACAGTTGGAATTGGAATTGCAAAACTTGGTTTTTGGATTTTAACTGCTGCTGTTACAGTTGTTGTATTAGTTTATATTTTAATTCAAACTGGACCTGCAAACCAAATGACAATTTGGTTGATTAATGAAGGTAGAGAATATCTTGAAGCTCCAAGATGGGCCGATATTGGTATTGTTGTTGTTGTTTTAGTATTTATCTTTAATGTATATGCTACGGCTATTAAAGGTGAAAGAACTGGTATTATGACAGTTATGATGGCAAACTTACTTGCACTAGCTGGATTATATCTATGTGGTATGGGTTATACTGACTCTATCTCTATGGATCAATACTGGTGGTGGTGGGTAATCCATTTATGGGTTGAAGCTACATGGGAAGTTTTTGTTGCGACATTAGCTGCATGGGCATTAATTCAAATTATTGGTGCTAGTAGAAAAGTTGTTGAGATGTGGTTATGGATTGAAGTAGCAATGCTATTTGGATCTGGTATCCTTGGTCTTGGACATCACTATTTCTGGATTGGTACACCTGAGTACTGGTGGGAAATTGGAGCATTATTCTCTGCACTAGAACCTGTACCATTAATTGCAATGTTTGTACATGTTATCTATGACTGGGGTAAAGAATCTGGTAAAAATGGTGGTGAGAGTAAATTATCTAACACACCTGCATTCGCTTGGATTGTTTCAAATGGTTTTGGTAACTTCTTGGGAGCTGGTGTTTGGGGATTCTTCCATACATTACCACAAGTAAATATTTATACACATGGTACTCAATTTACAAGTTCACATGGTCACCTGGCATTCTGGGGAGCTTATGCTACAATCTTAATTGCTATGTTCTACATGGGAATTCAAGGTTCAAATAAAATTAAAGTTATGAAAATGACATTTAATGCAAAAATGGGATTTGGATTATTATGGTTAGGTATGATGGGTATGGTTGTTGCACTTCTAATTGCTGGATACGGTCAAGTACTAGTTGAGAGAGCTCAATGGGGAGCTACATGGGAAGGTTTCTTCTTATCTCAAGATAGTAAATGGTTTGTTGAAGGTCTAGGTTGGAGACTTGCAATGGGATCTGTTATGCTTGTTGGATTTGTTTATTTAGTAATAGATTTATTAACTATTGCTAAATCTGATAGAAATATAAAATAAGGGGTAAGTGATGATAGAAGCTTTTACAGATGTAGTTCCAAGTTTTTTTGGAACTTTAAATCAAGGGCCGTTGACATTAACTCTTTTTCTTCATACTATAATTATACTTCCAATGTTTTGGATTTATCAACAAGAGAAGAAAAGATTATTAGACGAACAAGAGTAGTAAGTAATAGTGTTGTGCCAATATGAAAATATTGGCACAAATTTCATTTAAGGAGAGAGATATGAAGTTAAATAAGTTATTATTAAGTGTTGTTGCAGCTGCAACATTAGCAGGTACAAGTGCATGTGCATTTGATGCTGATGCAGTTTTTGAAAAAGATTGTCAAGGTTGTCATGGGCCAGCTCACCAAGGTGGTGTTGGAGCAGATTTAAGACCAGATAAATTAAGAAAGAAAAATGATCAAATGCTTGCAGATGTTATTCTTAATGGTAGATCTGGTACAGCTATGGTTCCATTTAAAAAAGGTGAATCAATTGGTCATGCATTTAGTCAAGCTGATGCAGATGCAATGGTTAAATATCTTAAAAACTTTACTGGTAAGCAAAAAATGGTGCTTACTCTTGAAAATGTTAAGAAAAAATGGACTACATACAATAAAGCTGGAGATTTAAAGAAAAAATATCCAAAAGCTGTTGATGTAAAAAATGTTACTGATATTTGTTTTGTAACTGAAAGAGATGCTTCTAAAGTAACATTCTTAGACGGTACAAAAGGAACTAAACTTTCTACTCATCCAGCTGGATTTGCTGTACACGTAACAGTTACAAATAAAAGACAACCAAGATATGCATACTCTATTTCAAGAGATGGTCTTGTAACAATGTTCGATCTTGCATCAAAAGGTCAACAAAAAATTGCTGATTGTAGAATTGGTACATCTTCAAGAGGACTTGCAGTTTCTCCAGATGGTAAGTATGTACTTGCAGGAAACTATGAGCCAGGTGGAGCAGTATTATTTGATGCTATGACACTTGAACCACTTAAAGTTTACCCAACTTCTTCAGTAATTGATCCTGATGGAAATATTGGATCTTCAAGAGTTGCATCTTTAGCAGATACTCCATATGGTCCATACTTTGCTATGGCACTTAAAGATGGTGGACATGTTTATATTATAGATTACTCTAAAGAAGGTTTCCCAATTGTTGGTGATATTCCAAATATTGGTAAAATTCTTCATGATGCTTTCTTAAATGAAGGTAAAGAACAAGGTAGATACTTTATGATTGCTTCTCAAGGAAGTGACTTAGTTGGTATTGTTGATTTTAAAACAAAAAAACTTGCTGCTAAAGTATATACTGGTCCAGGTACTAAGCCTCACCCAGGTCAAGGTGCAGATTGGTTTAATGAAGAATATGGTCAATTACATGCTACTCAAAGTATGAATGTTGGTGAAGTTGTAATTTGGGATAATAACTGGGATGTTGTAGCTCACGTTCCAACTGCTGGTGGTGGACTATTTGTTGGTACATCTAAACATACTCCATGGATTTGGTCTGACTGTGTACTTGGTGGATCTTCAAATTGGAATAAAATGTACCTAATCAATAAACAACATTTAGAAGTTGATAGAATTATTGAAGTTGGTAAAGATAAAGGTAAACTAATTGACGCCAAAACTCATAAAGTTATCAAATCTTGGAAAGTACCACATAAAGATGTATTACCAAGAATCTTACATGCAGAGCCTGCAAACCATGGTCAATGGACTATGATTTCAGAATGGAATGCTGGAAGAATCGGTATTTATGAAGCTAAAACTGGTAAATTTGTTAAGTATATTAAAGGGTTAACTACTCCTACATTTACTTACTCTATTGAACATAGACAAGAAATTCCAGGTGCTTAATAGTAACCATTAAACAAAAAAGGTAAAAAGCTTTGCTTTTTACCTTTTTTTATATCTACATCTACATTTATTACAAGGATTTATTATGAGATTTATTTTATTTTTTACATTACTTTTAGTGTCTATAAGTGCTAAATATATGGATAGTAAAAGTTGTAAAGAGTGCCACGACACTATATATGATGAGCATATTAGCTCAATGCATGCAAACTCATCGCTTTTTAAAGATGAATTTCATAGAAAAATCAAAGAATTAAATTTTCCAAATAGCTATAAATGTGCAGTATGTCATACTCCTGGGGCAGATGAATTAGAAAGAATAAGAACTGGTGAAATACAACCAAGCCATACTAAAAAGCAACTTGATGGAGTTTCATGTTTATATTGTCATCAAATAGCAAGAATAGAAAAGTCTCATACTCAAAACAAAAATATAACAACCTTTGGTAGAAGTGGAACTCAGTTATTATATGGAGCATTAGATAATCCAGGAGATAGTGATAAACATGATTCAATGACTATTAATAAAAAATATAATATTTATTCTAATTCAAAAGTTTGTATGGGATGTCACTCTCATAAAAGAAACGATTCTCATGATGTAGAAATTTGTCAAATATCAATAGATGAATCAACTCAAACAGATTGTATAAAATGTCATATGCCAAAATATAATGGTGGAGTTACCAAGCTTAATAAAAAAGGTAGAGAAGAATATAGTTCACATGAATTTTTAGGTGTAAGAGATGCAGATATGGTTAAAAAGGCTGTTAATTTAAAATTAGAAAAAATTGATAGTAATAAAATAAAATTAACTATAGAAAATAAAATGGGACATCAAGTTTTATTGCAACCTATGAGATTAAAATATGTAAAAACATCAATAACTAGAGATAATAAAACTATTTGGCAAAATTTTAAAGATAGCCCATATGAGGATAAAGAGGTTACATTTTCAAAATTATTTGAGGATGAAAATGGTGTTCAGGTTTATCCTCCAAAAGCTGCAAAAATAAAATATTATACAAATCTTGATACATTTAAAACAAAAGATATTGTATATGAAGTACCAAAACTAAAAAAAGGTGATATTATCACTTCAACTTGGATAAGTTATATTGTAAGACCTTCACTTGTTGAGAAGTTGAAATTATCAAAAAGTGAATATGGAAAGAAATATATTGGTGCGAAGACAGAACTTATAGTTAAGTGATATGAAATTAATAGTTAGTCTTTTTATATTAGCAATTTTTTTAGAAGCATCTAGTGTAATTTGGTATTCAAATTATGATAAAGCTTTACAAATTGCAAAGAATCAAAATAAAGATTTGATGATATTTATTATCAAAAAAGATTCTAAAAAAGCAAAAAGAATATTTGTAGATATATTTCAAGATGAAAAAATTTCACACTTTATAAATAAGAATTATATAAGTGTAGTAAGTATATTTGAAGATAAAAACTCTTATCCTATTGAGTTATTTTACACTTTAGAGTTACCATCAATATTTTTTGTATCAAATAATGATGAGAGTTTTATATCAATACCTTTACATGGAGATATTAAAAAGGTTGATATTAAAAATAGTTTAAAAATATCCCAGCACTAAGAGATAATATAATTGTAAGTGCAATAGTTAGTTTATTATATAAAGTTTCATCAATATTATATTTTGATTCAAAGTATCCTACAATTACACGAGATGGATGAATCATAATAAATAAAAATGCAGAACTAAATACTAAAGTTACAATTATATCTATCATTTGTAATCACCAAGTTTAAACTCATCCCACATCACTTGTGCTTTGCTACTTCCTGTTTGTTTGGCTTTATTAATCCAAAAAGCAGCTTTTTTATAATCTACTTTTGTACCATGTCCACCTATATACATAAATCCAAGATTTAATTGAGCATCAATATTTCCTGCAGTTGCAGCTTTTTCATACCATTGCAGTGATTTTTTTAAATCTCTATCAACTCCCAATCCTCCAGTATAAAAATACCCAAGATTATATTGAGCTTTAGAATCACCACCAATTGCAGCTTTTTCAAACCATATAAATGCATCTTTAAAATTTTGCTTTGAAGCATAATACTCACCTAATCTATGAGCTGCAATTAAGTTACCTAAATCTGCAGATCTTTTTAACCAAAAAATAGATTTTTCTAAATTTTTATCTACGCCATCACCATTGGCATACATTGTACTTAATGCAAGCATTGCTTTATTGTCAAGGTTATTTGTTGCAATTTTAAAACTATCAAATGCTTTTTTATATTGAGCTTTCTTATAAAACTCTAGACCATTTTCATAACTTCCAGCAAATAAGTATGAAGTTAGTAATAATATTGATAAACTTTTTTTCATAGTGACCTCTTTGTGATTTATAAATGACATTATATCTAAAAATTATGTCATTTGTTTGACATTAATCAAGTAAAAGATATATATTCTATGATAATATACCCTATTAAAATATAGGAAAATGTATGAAAATTATAACTAAAATTGCTATTGTTTTTATGTTTATTGTTTTGAATGCAAATGCAGATGGTCAAAAAGTTTTTAAAGATTATTGCTGGGGATGTCATCATCAAACAGCACAAGCTTTTGGACCTAGTTTTAAGCAAATTGCAACTCAAAGAACAAAAGATCAAATAATCACTCATATAGCTTCTCCAAAGTCTGATTATAAAGACTTAGGTTATAAAAGATCTGTTATGCCATCTTTTGGTACAACTTTAAATAAAGAAGAGTTAGAACAAATTGTACAATTTATATATTCATGTAAGGATATGAAATAATGTTTAGATTATCAAATTTAATAAAATCAACACTAGAGGATAAAAAAGAGCGTCTATTAAATGGCTCAATAATGATATGGAATTTTACAAATAGATGTAATCTTTTTTGTCATCACTGTTATAGTAAAGCTGATCCAAATAATGAAGATAGCTTAACTTTTGAGCAAATTTGTGACACAATTCCATCAATGATAAATGCTGGAGTTAAATTTGTTATATTTAGTGGTGGAGAGCCACTTATTAGAAAAGATATTTTTGATATTGCTGCGAAAATGCAAGAAGCTGGAATTATTACATATTTATCTACAAATGGGATGTATATAAATGATAAAAATGCTAAAAAAATAGTAGATACTTTTAATTATATAGGTATTAGTATAGATGGAACTAAAGATATACATAATCAATTTAGAGGTGACCCACGATCTTATGATAAGGCAATAGAGGGTATTAAACATATCCAAAATGCTGGTGGAAATGCTGGAATTAGATTTACTCTTACAAATGAAACAAAAGATAGTTTTTATGAGATGTTTGATTTAGTTGAGCAATTAGGATGTAATAAGCTGTATATTTCACATCTTGTATATTCTGGACGAGGTTTAGATAATCTTAAAATAGATATTAGTAAGGAAGAAAGACGTAAATATGTAAATTATATTATAGATAAAGCTTTTGAATACTATAGAGCTGGAAAAGATATAGATTTAGTAACTGGAAATATGGAGATGGATGCAGTATTGCTTCTAGATAGATTTAAAAAAGATTATCCTGATTTTGTTGATAGTTTAGTAAGAAAATTAAAATCTTGGGGTGGAAATAGTGCAGGTAATCGCCTTGGAAATATGGATTGGGAAGGAAATGTAAAACCAGATCCATTTTTTCCTCAATATATAGGAAACTATTTGGAAACATCTTTTGAAGATGTTTGGGCAGGAAAATCTAGTGATATAGTAGAAAAACTAAGAGCAAAACCAAGACAAATAAGTGGTAAATGTGCTACATGTCAATATATAGATATCTGCAATGGTGGAAGTAGAAGTAGGGCATATGCAATACATGGTGATTTATGGGCAGAAGATCCAAGCTGTTATTTAAATGATGAAGAGAGGGGAATATAGTGAAAATATATAGTAAAGTTTTATTAGGATTAGCGTTAATTAATTCATTATCTTATGGATATGAAAAATATTTTGTAGTTGAGCGTGAGAGTTCAAGTTTAGCTGTTATTGAACATGGTATTAAACAATCATCTATGAAGAATATGCATAATATGAATCATGGTGTAGTAAAATTTAAAGATAATGATGGTTATGTAATTAGTAGAGATGGATATGTTATTAAATTTGATCCAATCAAAGAAAAGATTTTATCTGAATATAAAACAAGTAAGAGTGCTATTGGATTTGTAATTGATAAAAATTATGTAGCAGTTGCTAATTATGATGATAAAAGTGTTGATATTCTTACAAGAGATTTAAAACCATTACAAAAAATCAAAACAGGTTCTAAAAATGTTGGAATTAAAATCTATAAAGATTATTTAATTTTTGCACAAATGGATAATGATAAATTATCTGTATATAAAAAATATGAAAAAGATGGAAAAGTTCAATTTAAATTATATAAAGAGTTTAGTGATGTGGGAGAGATGCCATTTGATGCTATGATTCAAGATAATAAATATATAGTTGGATTTTTTACTTCAAAACATTTTGGAACAATAGATTTAGATACTATGACTTATAAAAAAGTAAAAATCTTTTTAGATGAAAAAAGACAAATGGTACTTAAAGTTCCCCATTTTGGATTTTGGTCTATTGGCGGAGATAAAGTATTTGTACCAGCTGTTGGAGATAATAAAGTATTGGTATATGATATGAAATTTAATCATATTGCAAATATTGAAGTTGAAGGTACACCTGTATTTACATCATTAAGCCCAAATAAGAAATATTTAGCAGTTACTTTTAGTGGTAAGAAATTCCCTGTAATTCAAATAATAAGTACAAAAACACTAAAAATCATAAAAAGATTTGAATTTAAAGGTAAAGTGCTTCATGTAAGATGGTCTAAAGAGAAACCTCAATTATTTGTAAGTGTAAATGATGAAAATATGGTAGTAGTAATAGATACAAATTTATGGTATAGAGCAAGAGATATTTTAAATATTAAAAAACCTTCAGGAATATTTATTTTTGATGTAAAAGGAACAAAATAATGAGTAATTGTACAGTACATTTATTAGGAGCTGGTCCTGGAGATATTGAGTTAATGACGGTAAAATCATTAAGATTAATAAAAGAAGCGCAAGTTATTATTTTTGATAGACTTGCCAATCCAGATATTTTAAAAGAAGCCCCTAAAGATTGTGAATTTATTGATGTTGGTAAAACTGATGGAAGACACCCTGTAAAGCAACCTGAAATAAATGAGATAATCTATCAATGCTCATTAAAATATGAAAATGTTGTAAGATTAAAAGGTGGTGATCCTTTTGTATTTGGTAGAGGTGGAGAGGAAGCCTTATATCTAAAAGAAAGAGGAATTAAATTTGATATAATTCCTGGAATTACATCAGCTATTAGTGTACCTGCATATGCTGGAATCCCTGTAACTCAAAGAGGAGTAGTTAGTTCTTTTAGAGTAATAACTGGACATGAAGCACCTGGCAAAGCTGTATCTCAAATAGATTGGAATTCATTTGATACTGATGAAACATTGGTTTTTTTAATGGGCTTACATAATTTGGATAGAATTTCATCAAAACTAATTGAAGCTGGTAAACCAAAAGATTATCCAGTAGCAGTAATTAGCAAAGGAACTACAAAAGATCAAAAAGTTGTTGTTGGAACTTTAGAAGATATTGTACAAAAAGCAAAAGATCTTGAAACTCCAGCATTAATTGTAGTTGGTGAAGTGGTGAATTTAAGAGAAGACTTACGCTGGTTTGATTAGAAATGTTATTAAAGCAGTATCAAAAAGCAATTGAAAATAGTAACATTGTATCTAAAACAGATATATATGGAACTATTACTTTTGTAAATGAACAATTTTGTAAAATCTCAGGATATACACAAGAGGAACTTCTTGGTAAAAGTCATAATATAGTAAGACATCCAGATGTTCCAGATAGTACATTTGCAAAATTATGGAATACTATTCAAGCTAAAAAAACTTATACTGCAACTGTAAAAAATATGGCCAAAGATGGGTCTGTTTTTTACGTAAATACAACAGTCACTCCAATATTAGATCAAAATGACAATATAGTAGAATATATAGCAATTAGATATGATGTAACAAAAGAAAAAATTCTTCAAGATGATCTACAAGAAAAACAAAAACTTCTATTTTTACAATCACGTCATGCAAGTCTTGGGCAGATGTTAGCAAATATTGCACATCAATGGCGTCAACCACTTACTCAACTTAATTTATCACTATTTAATATGAAAAAATTTGCTTTAAATAATGATGAAAAAGAGATGTTGAATTATTATAATCAATCAAAAGACACTATAAAATATATGTCTGAAACTATAGAAAATTTTACAGATTTTTTTAAACCACAAAAAAATCAAATAGATTTTTATATACATGAATCTATTGATGATGCACTTGATATTTTAAAACAAACTATCAATAAAGAAAATATTATTGTAAATACAAATTATGAATCAGTAAAAGTAAAAGGAATTTCAAATGAATTTTCGCAAGTTATTATTAATTTAATTCAAAATTCAAAAGATGCTTTTAGTACAAATCATATTACAAATAAACATATAGATATATCTGTGAGTGTAAATGTAAGTGATGAAGAAAATAAGTTTATAAAAGTGATATTTACAGATAATGCTGGTGGTATTGATGATACAGTAAAAGATACTTTATTTGAACCATATATGACAACAAAACATGCTAGTGTTGGTACTGGACTTGGGTTATTTATGTCTCAAATGATTATACAACAAAGTTTAAATGGGATAATAAAAGTTTCTAATACAGTTGATGGCGCAAAGTTTATAATATCTATTCCATATGGAGATAAAAATGAATAATCTAAAGAATTTAAAACAATTAAAGATTTTAATAGTTGAAGATGAAGCAAGTATTGCACAACTTTTATATGATGCCGTTGCAGACTATTTTAAAGAGTGTAGGATGGCTACAAATGGCTACGAAGCAATAATTAGTCATGATTTATATGAATATGATATTATAATTACAGATATTAATATGCCACATATGGATGGATTGGAGATGACAAAAAAATTAAAATTACTAAATCCAGATTTACCAATTATTGTTTTAAGTGCATATAGTGATACTCAAAGGTTACTTGAGGCTATAGATTTAGGAGTCATTAAATATTTTATTAAACCATTTGATCCAGATGAGTTATTAGAATATTTAGTAAAAATATCATCAAAACTTGTTGATACTAATACAATTAGATTAAAAGATGATTTTATATATAACACTCAAACTAAAAAATTATATTTAGATGATGAAATTGTAAATTTATCTGTAAGAGAACAAAAATTTATCGATGCACTAATAAGATCTAGAGATGATATATTATGTGAAGATGACTTAAAACTTTTAATTTGGAATGATTCAGATGTTAAAAAAGAGAGAATTCGTACTTTTGTAAAAAGAGTAAGACAAAAAACATCAAAAAATTTAATAAAAAATATCCCAACAAGGGGATATCATATAGTATCAGCTTAGAGTATTAATATACTCTTTAGCTTTTTTATCCAAAAACTCCATACGTTCTTTTCCTTTAGGCATAGTTTTTCTATAACTTTTCATCTGTTTTAGAAAATCACCAATAGAATCTGGAATAAGGTTTTGTAAAAACATTCTTAAATATTTAGCAACTGCAGGTGAACTCCCACTAGTTGAAACTGCAATTGTCAAATCACCTTTTTTAATATATGATGGAAATATAAAATCACAATAATCAACACTATCAACACTATTGCATAAACAATTTGGATATGTTTTTGATTCTTTATATATGCTATCTTGAAGCGGTATATCATCAACTGCAACAATTACTATACCAAAATCTTTTATATCTCCTTTATTATAAGCTCTTTGTTCATATGTAAGATTATGTTGTTTAATTAAAGATGACATATTATTTGAAAAGTCCTGTGCTATGATATGGATATCTTTTGTAAAATCTAGTAGATGTGTAAGCTTTTCATGTGCTATATATCCACCTCCAACTATTAATATTTTTATATTGTCTAACTTTACAAATGCTGGAAAATATGCCATATAGATCCTTATTAATTATATAAATCAATTTTAGCTAAGATCATCTTTGTAGATGTTGATTTTTGTCAAGTTTATCTTATAATTTCTTTGATATAATCATTTAAAATTTAATATAAGAAAGATTTATGACACAAGAAGTTTTACTACGAATACAAAAAAATTTTCCATTGGTTGCTAAACCATTTGACGCTATAGCAAAAGAGTTAAATACAACTCAAGAAGAGATTATAAAAATATTACAAGAACAAAAAGAACAAAAAATAATTAGACAAATATCTGCGATTTTTGATACAAAATCTTTAGGATATAAATCATCATTAGTTGCTTTTGAAATTGATGAAGATAAAATAGATGATGCAGTTAAAATAATTAATGCACATCCAGGTGTTTCACATAATTATGAAAGAAATCATAAGTTTAATATATGGTTTACTATGGCTGTATCTCCTGATTCAATTTTAGGATTAGATAAAACTATTGAAATTTTGGCTAAATTAACTAAGGCAAATGATTATATTATGCTTCCAACTTTGAAGCTTTTTAAAATATCTGTTAAACTTGATACTACAGGTAAAGAGAATAAAAAAGAAAAAGTTGTGAAAAAAGAAAAAATTAAAATTGATTTAACTCCACTTCACATGGAAGTAATAAAATTGATTCAATATGATATTGATATATGTGAAGAGCCATTTAAAAATATAATAGAAAAATTAGATATCACTTATGATAAATTATTTGAGATTTTAGATGAGTTACAAAAAAGTGGTATGATGAGAAGATTTGCAGGTATTTTAAATCACAGACGAGCAGGATTTAATGCAAATGCAATGGTTGTATGGGATGTAGATGAACAAAATGGTGAAAAAATAGGAGCAAGTGCAGCTGAGTTTTCTGCAGTGAGTCATTGTTATTTACGACCAAAATATCCAAATTGGCCATATAATTTGTTTACTATGATACATGGTAAAACAAAAGAAGATACAAATGCAGTAATTGATGAGATTGCAAATACAATTGAATCTAAATCACATATGCCGTTGTACTCATCACGAGAGTTTAAAAAAGTAAGAATTGAGTATTTTACACCAGAATTTGAAAAATGGGAAAAGGAACATCAAAATGGGTAGATTTTTAGAGTTAGAGGGTGGTTATTTAGTAATAGTTGCATTTATTTTAGGTGTTACACTATTTGTATCAACAAGACCTTTTGTTGGTGGTGGTAAAAATTGGAAAAAATCTTTATTGGTTGTTGGTGGTTTACTAATGCCATTTATATTTGCACATTTTTATATGACTACAACAAGAATGGATGAGGTAAAAACTAGATTTCAAGAGGGAAAACCTGTAATTTGTGAAAGTAGAGCAGTGAGAAAAGTAGCACAATCAGTTATAATTAATCCAAAACTTGATGGTTGGTATTTAGATGGTGATCTATTTAAATCTCCACATTATACAAGAGGATTTCATAGTGCTAGATGTATAGCATATGAAGAGAAAGAACAAAAAACTTTAAAGAAATAGTAATACATTGATACAAATCAATGTATTATTTAGATTATTAGTATAATATCCTGTAATTAATTTTATAAGGACAACGAATGAAAAAAATAGTTTTATTTTTATTATTTATAGGAAGTTTATACGCTACACAAAATTTTCAAGATAGTAAAACATGTAAAGGGTGTCACCCAACGATATATAATGAATATTATGGCTCTGCACATAGAAAATCATCAATATATGAAGATGCAGCTCATAAAGGAATTTGGGATAAGCATCCAAATAAAGCAAAAAATAAATACACTTGTGCAAAATGTCATACTCCAACAGACACAAGAGTTATAGAAGCATTAGAAAATGAAAAAGATGCTGTACCAAATAATGATCATTTACAAACTCAAGAAGCAGTATCTTGTATCTATTGCCACTCAATAAAAAGTATAGAATCTCATACAAAAAGATATAATAGTAATGTGATGGAAAAACAACAAAACAAAAGACCATTGTTATACTCTGTAGATAAAAATAATCAAAATAAAAAAGTAATTTATAAAGAAAAAACAAGCTTTTTTGGTATGTTTAAAAGTACAACTGGATCTCCTTATCACGATATAGATTATACAAATAAAGATTACTATAATGGTCAAATGTGTATGGGATGTCATTCTCATTTTAAAAATAATCAAAATGTAGATATTTGTAATACTGGTCAAGATGGAGTAAGTGCAAATGAAAGTAATTGTATCTCTTGTCATATGCCTATGGTAAAAGGTAGTGCAACTACTATTAAAATTACAAAAAAACATGCATTTCACGGATTTGCAGGAAGTAGAAATCATCAAAATCTTGTAGCAAAATATTTAGAGATAAATTATGAAAAAACAAATAATGGATTTAATATAATATTAAAAAACAAGGCACCACATAAATTATTTATTCAGACTTTACGAATGGCTCAAATGGATGTAAATGTAAAAAGTGATGGTAAAACAAAAGTGCTAAAATCTATGCAGTTTGCTCAAACAATAGGAAAAGATGGAGTTGAAGTTATGCCATGGCTAGCAACTGAAGTGTTAAGTGATACTATGTTAAAAGCAAATGAGACTAGAGTAATAAAATATAATACACAAATAAAAAGTGGTGATGAGATAGAAGTAGTATTTGGATATTATCTTGTAAACCCATCTATGCATAAAGCTTTAGATTTACAACAAAATACTGAACCTACTAAATTGCATATTTTAAAAACAAAAAACTTTTTAGTAAAATAAAAAGTAGAAGTTTGTATAATGTAATATAAATTATACAAAGAAGTTAAAATGGATAAAAATAGGGTTGTTTTAATTACTGGTTCTAGCTCAGGAATGGGAAAACAAACAGCTTTATTTTTATCAAAACACAATTTTATAGTTTATGCAGGTTCAAGACAACCACATAAACTAGATAATATACAAAATCAAAATCTTATCCCAATCAAATTTGATATTACTGATGAAAAAAATGTTAAAAATGTAATTAATTTTATATATGATAAACATAATAAAATAGATATACTTATAAATAATGCTGGTTATGGATTAGTAAGTACAGTTGAAGATGCAACTGAAGAACAAATGTTTGAACAATTTAATATAAATGTTTTTGGGGTATTGCGTGTTTCAAAATATGTTATACCAATAATGAGAAAACAAAATAGTGGTATTATTATTAATATAAGTTCATTTCTAGGTAAAATTGGATTACCACTTCTTACATTTTATAATGCAAGTAAATATGCAGTTGAAGGGATTACAGACTCTTTAAGATATGAACTTAATGATTTTGATATTCGTGTTCATTCAATAATGCCTGGATTTTTTAGTACAAATTTTGCTAAAGAAAATTTAAAAATAAATGAAGATACTATTGATGAAAAATCACCTTATAAAGAGTTGGTATCTATATTGGCTCCTCAAATATTAGATCAAATTAATAATGGTAATGATGCAAATGAAGTAGCAAAATTAATTTTAGAAATAATTAATGATAATAATTTTCAAGCTAGAGTTACAAGTGGAGATAAAGCAAAAAAATTTATACCTATGAAAAAAGAATTAAGTGATGAAGATTTTGAAAGAAGAGTACATGAGTATTATAATATATAGGAAAAATAATGGATAGTTTTTTTTTCAATATTACAAATACCAGTTATCAAGTATCATATATATATCAAAATCAAAAAGAGTATATAAAAAGAGTTGATATATCAAATGGTGTGGTATTTTATGATATATATTTAAAAAATAATAATAAACAAACTTTTACAATAAAAAATCTTGATAGAATGGTAATAATACCAACTATAATAGAAGGCAATTTAGATATCTTTGATAATATTAATTTGTCTAAATATAATTTGAAAACAAATGATATTAGTATATTTTGCTCCTCAAAACAAAATATAGATTTTAAAATAAAACAATCTACAACAACAAATATATTTATACTATTTATTTCAGATTTCTTTTTAAAACGATATATAAGTAAACAAATTGATGAACCAATAGATTTTTTATATAATAAAATTCAATATGATAATCCATTGGAGTTAGTTCATACTTTATGTATTGATGCTTTAAGTTTATATATTATTGATAAGATATTATATAATAAAGATCAACGAAATATGCAAAGTATTAGATGTGAACACAATGCAATAGAATTTATGATACATCGATTTTCATTAATAGATTTTTATAATAAAGATATTAGTGAAGATGAATTATATATAGCTAAAAAAGCTAAACAATATTTACTAAAAAATTATATAAAATCTCCAACTATACATGAATTGGCACATATATGCTCTACAAATGAATCAAAACTTAAAAAGGTTTTTAAGAAGGTTTTTAATATTACTATTCATGGATATGTACAAAAATTAAAATTAGAAAAAGCAAATATTTTACTTAAAGATCAAATATTAAATATAGGGGAAATTGCTTCTAAAGTAGGATATAAACACCAAGGATATTTTTCTAAAATATTTTATGAAACTTATGGTATTTATCCAAAAGATCTATTAAAATAATTCTTTTAGTGCTAAAATAAAAATCTTTTAATGATAAATTGATATTGTGATATATAACTAATTTATATATACTTATATTTAAGAATATAAATTTATTATATGAAGGATTTATTATGAAAATAGTTTTATTAGTTACTTTTATTATTTTTAGTATATGTTTAAATGCTAATGAGATATTAACATTAAGGCAATCTGCATTAAAAGAGGGATTATTACCTATTCCTAACGAGTTGTCAAAAGTAAAAGAACTTTTAGATGACACAAATAATCCATTTACTATAGAAAAAATAAAACTTGGTAAAAAACTTTTTAATGATAAAAATTTAAGTCTTAGTAAAAAGATAAGTTGTGCAACATGTCATGATATTAAAAATGGTGGTGAAGATGGAAAACCAACAGCAATAGGGCATTTAAAAAGAGAAAATCCACATCATTTAAATACCCCTACAGTTTTAAATAGTGCATTTGCATTTAAGTATTTTTGGGATGCAAGTGCTCCTACCCTAGCAGAACAGGCAAAAGGACCATCATTGGCTTCATTTGAGATGGCATCAACTCCCAAATTAATAGAACAAGCAGTTAAACAAAATAAATATTATGTAGAAGAATTTAAAAAAATATTTAAAAAAGATAATGCTATAACATTTGATAATATTGTTAAAGTTATTGCAACTTATGAAAAGGTATTGCTTACAAGAGGGGCATTTGATAGATATCTTGAGGCTGATGATAATGCTATTAGTAAAAAAGCAAAAAAAGGGTTAGAACTATTTATTAAGATAGGATGTAAAGGGTGTCATAATGGTTATGCTGTTGGAGGTAAAATGATTGCAAAGTTTCCGTTAAGACATTATAATGGTTTATTAGTACCAAAATTTGTTTATGATGGAAAAAGAAGTTTGCATAGTGTAAAATTTAATTTTGATCCAATATATAAAAAATATCCATTTGAAAATAAAGGCAATTATCTTGGAAAAGATAAAAGTTCATATTTTAGAGTTCCTATTTTAAGAAATATTACAAAAACTGCTCCATATTTTCATAATGGTATGGTAAAAGAGCTTGATGAAGCTATATTTATAATGGCTAGATATCAATTGGGATTTGATTTAAATAAAGAGCAAATAGGTTTAATAAAAGAGTTTCTAAAAACTTTAGAAGGTGATGTAGTTGATTATGGTATTAAATATGATTAATTATATTGTATTGTAGGCATCTTCAATGCTATTTGTTTTATTAGAACAAAAAAGTATAAATGCTGCATTTAATTTTGCAAGTTTTTCAAAATCATCACTTGGATTATTTATACTTTGAATTGATTGCTCAAGTGTTATTCTATCCCAAGATTTAGTATAATTTATTCCAAAATCTTTTGGGTCAATTGTATGCTCAGTAATGTTATTATTTTGAGCAATCCAATATTGACATTTACTAAATATCTCACTTGTTCCTTCATTTCCTTTTACAATTACAAGTTTTTTATATCTTGAAGAAAACATATCTACATATTTTTGCATAAAAGGTTTGTGAAATACTCCTAAAAAGGCTATATGGCTATTTGCTGGATTTGTAAGTCTTTCTATAGTATTAAATGCAGTTCTTATCCCTAAATTGTTTCTAATATCTGATAAGTTACTTAACTCTTTAAAAGTAGTAGCTCTATCAAAAAAGAATATATTTTTATCTAAATTAGTATTTGTGCAGATCTCTTTTGTTGTTATACCATTTTTTCCTGCTTGAATTTTATCTCCACTTATAACTATATTTATATTATATGGTTTTAAATATTTACTTATTAAAGTGAAAAGATAAGGGTTATTTCTTTTCCCATCAAATGGATAACCTAACTCGATAGAGTTTTCTATAGGTGTTTTTACAATATAGTCATCAAATGCTTTTATTGCACCTTTAAATTCATCTATTGTTTCAGGTTTTATTCTCCATCCAAGTAAAAATGCTGCAATTTGTTCAATTGGTGCTTTTTTTTCAAGTATAAGTTTAACTGCATCATATGCTTCATCTTGAGATAAATCATAATTGTGCTTTTTCCCAGTCCCAACGGCTTTAACATACTTTGTAAACATTACATAAACTTATTTAGAAGGTTTTCTTTATCTATTGTTTTTGTTTTCATATCTATTAAATTATCTTTTTTAAATATTCTTAGAATTCTAGATAAAGTTTCAGGTGTTATATTTAAAATACTAGCAATCTCTATATTTTTTGTTTGAAAAAAGTTATCAGTATGATTATAAATATATTGTGCAACTCTTTCATGTGAATCCAAAATCAAATGTGTTGATATAAGATTTTCAAGGTTTTTAATTTTTTTAATTAAAGATGATTGAATTGCAAAAGCTAAATCAGGGTTTGAGTAAATATATGATTTAAATTTATCAAAATTTATTTTTAATACTTCTATATCTGTAAAAGCTTTGGCAGTTGCTGGATATGGTATTTGTTCAAAGTTTGCAACTTCAGCAATTAGTTCATTTTGATGAAAATATTTTAAAATTACTTCTTTATCATGAGATGAAGTTTTATATAATTTTACAATACCACTGTGTAGCAGGTAAATATATTCTGATTTATCTCCTTCATAAAAAACTATATTATCTTTTGATAGTTTTTTGTAGTATGTAAATTTACTTATCTCATCTATTATTTCATCATCTAAATTCTCGAATAAAAATATTTGTTTTAATTTTACTTGCATATATCTCACTTATTACTTATTAAAAAACGTTTTAACCCATTGAATTTCTTCATTGGATTTAAGTTTTATTCGTTTTAATTCTTTTTGTTTATCGTCTAATATTATCAGGGTATCATTTTCTAACTTCAAATGAGTTTCTCCCCATAGTTTTTCAAGATAATCTAATCTTTTAAATAGATCTTTTGCTGGTGGTTGTTCTTTTACACCTGTGATTTTACTTGTTATATAAAAACCTGCTCCACCAAAACGCTTTTCTAATATAAAAGGTGTGTATGGCTGGATGAGTTTATATACTCTCGCATTTTTATGCTCTGGTTGAGCTTGATCGACATATGAAAAACCAATAAACATTATTACTAATGTCATAAAAAATAGTAAAGCTTTACTCATAATTAAGAAACTTTTACTATATTATTTGAATTTAAAAATATTTGTTCAACTCTTTGTTGCCATAATGTTCCAAATGTTTTTTTCTCTTCTTGTGAAGCAATACCTTGCATTGTTTTTTGCATAAGCGGTTGCATCATAGGATCTGCACCTATACTACTTGGATCATAAGTTATATCTACACTTTTATTTGTATCAACTCTTGTAAATCTCACATTTGAATTATTATCACTATTATAAAACATTAAATCGTTACGATTAAATTTTCCACCAATACCTTTAAATCCAGTATTTACAGTAGCACCTGTTATATTTGATATAACAGACCCTATAACTCCTGCTACACCATCTTCTAAGTCTTCTTTAAATTCTACTTGAATATAACCTCTTTGAGGTAATTCTTCATCTTTATATAAAGCTTTTAATCCATAGTAAGTGATAAGATAAGCTCCAGCAACTGTAGGGCAACTGTGTCCAGCACTTTTAACTATATCTAAATAGTTAAATTCAATAATACCATCATCAAATGTACCTAAAAAATCTGATAAATCATCTTGTAAAATAATTGTAGGTGTTTTGTCGAAAAAATCAGGATATGTCATATATAATTCCTTATAAAATTTATGAAAAATTGTACACTAATTGTCATTAAATAAAGCTATAAAGAGTTTAAAATTTGAATAGATTTTTCTTTATCTTCAGATTCATCAAGAAGTTCGCTAATTATTTCAAATAGGTTATCTTGGGCATCATAATTTTCTTTTAAAGTTAAAAGATATTCTTCTATATACTCATCTAATAATTGTTCTTGTTGAGTTCTTTTTTGTAATTTGGGAATATTTGTATTTAAATCTAATTTATTAAAATCAATAGTTTCATTATCAGAATATATATGTTTATCTTTCATGAGATACCTTATACTTTAGATTAATAACTTATTCAATCTAAAGTATAACAATAATTTTATATATTGTTTCTTAGGTATTATTTAAAATCTATTTAGCTTCTTTCATAGTATCAGCAATCATAAATGCTAACTCTAAAGATTGATCAGCATTTAATCTTGGGTCACATTGAGTATGGTATCTACTTGTTAAATCCGCAGTTGTAATATTACAACTAGCACTTCCTGTACACTCTGTTACATTTTGTCCTGTCATCTCTAAGTGGATTCCACCAGCTATTGATCCTTGAGCTTTATGAATTTGGAAAAATTGTTTAACTTCACTTAAAATATTATCAAAATCTCTTGTTTTATATCCATTTGAAGCTTTCTCTACATTTCCATGCATAGGATCACAACTCCATACAATATTTTTACCTTCAGATTCAACTCTTTTTAGAAGATTTGGGAAATGATCAGCAATTTTATTTGCACCCATTCTAACAATTAGATTTAATCTTCCTGCTTCATTTTCAGGGTTTAGTGTATCAATTAATTTGATTAATTCATCTTCTTGCATAGTTGGTCCAACTTTACAACCAATAGGATTTTTAATTCCTTTGAAATATTCTACATGAGCACCATCAAGTTCTCTAGTTCTATCACCAATCCAAAGCATATGCGCAGAACAGTTATACCAATCATCAGTTAAACTATCTTTTCTTGTTAATGCTTCTTCATAATTTAAAAGCAATGCTTCATGTGAAGTATATAAAACAGTTTGAGCCAGTTGAGCAGTATTTTCTGAAGTGATTCCACAACTATTCATAAATCTTAATGTTTCAGATATTCTATTTGCAATTTGTTCATACTTTTCACCTAAAGCATGATCTTTTAAATAATCTTGATTCCAGCTATGTACTTGATGTAAATCAGCCATTCCACCTCTTGAAAATGCTCTTAAAAGGTTCATAGTGGCTGCACTTTGATTATAAGCTTTTAATAATCTTTTTGCTTTTGGCATTCTTGATTTTTCATTAAATTCAATATCATTAATTATATCACCTCTATAGCTTGGAAGTGAAATACCATCTATTGTCTCAAAATCGCTACTTCTTGGCTTTGCAAATTGTCCAGCAATTCGTCCAACTTTAACTACGGGTTTTCCACCTGTAAATGTCATAGTTACAGCCATTTGCATCATAACTTTAAACAACGATTTAATATTGTTTGCATCAAATGCTGCAAAACTTTCTGCACAATCTCCACCTTGAAGTAGAAATGCATCACCCGCACATACTTTGGCTAAATCAGATTTTAATTTTCTTGCTTCTTGTGCAAAAATTAGTGGTGGATAGCTACTTAACTCTTTTTCAACTTTTAATAATTTTTCTAAATCATTGTATTGAGGTTGTTGCTTTATTGGAAAATCTCTCCAGCTACTTGGTGTCCACATATTTGTTCCTTTTTATCTTATTATATATTTTAAAATAATTGATGATTTTATCTAAATTAAACTTTACTTTACTACTTTTTCCAATAATTGGGAAAATGATTCTTTAAATGATTCTAAACCATCTCTTAATAAAGAAGAGCAAATTTTATCAATATTTATATCATTTGCTTTTAATATTTCAAAATATTGATCACACTCTTTTATTGTTGGAATTAGAGTTTGTTCTTTTTTACCATCATTTTTCCAAGCCTTTATTGTTTTTAATGGTGCAGTATTTACACTATTTGGGTAAATTAATTCATCTATATAATAGCTAGTGGCTAATTTATCACCTTTTACTCCAGTGCTTGCAAATAGTGTTCGTATATTTTCATTGTTGTAAGTATTTATTTCATGGTAACACTTTGTAGCATTCATAATACCTAGTTTTGAAGTTTCTAAACCTTTTATTTTAAATTCATTATCGCAAAGTCTATCAAATCTACTTACAAATACAGATATTACAGCTTTTATATCTTTTCCACTTTGATTTATACCTTCATTTAGTGCTTTTACACACTCTAAGGCTTGAAGAGGTGAAAATATAAGTGTAGCATTTACATGAATTCCCATAGCAGTTAGCTCTTTCATAGCACCATATCCAGCAGTTGTTGCTGGAACTTTTATCATTACATTATCTTCATTAATAAGTGCATTTAATCTTGCACCCTCTTCGATAGTACCCATCATATCATCACATAATGTAGGATCAACCTCAATCGATATAAATCCATCATTATTGTTGTTTTCATATAAAGGTCTCATAAGTTGAGCAGCTCTTTTTATATCAGTTATTGCTAGTTGTTCATATATTTTTTTAGGATGGTTTGCTTGAAGCATCTGTATTTGTTGTGTATAAGCTGGTGATGAACTAATTGATTGTTCAAAAATTGCAGGATTACTTGTAGCACCATAAACTGTACCATCAGTTATAATTTGTTGAAATTCATTTTCTAAGAAATCTCTTTCAATAAAATCACACCATATAGAGTAGTTTATATCTTGTTTTAAACTCATTAAATCTCCTTTAAGATCTGTGTTAAATCTTTTGTTTCTATGATAATGTTAGCTTCTTTTTTTAGGATATCATGAGCGCAAAAAGCAACTTTTTTAGATGCATATTTAAACATACTTCTATCGTTTGCTCCATCTCCAACTACTAATGTTTCATTTTGGGTAATTCCTAAAAGTCCTTGAACTCTTTGTATCATATCCCCTTTACTGTAGTCAAACATCATATCTCCACCAACAAGACCACTTAAAACTCCATCTTTATGATGTAGTACATTTGAAAAATCAGCATCTAAACCAAGTTTCTCTTTTGCTGGAGTTGTTCCAATTCTAAATCCGCCAGAAAAACAAACAACTTTATAATCTTGTTCTTGAAGTTTTTTTACAACTTCATAAGCTCCTGGCATAAGTGGAAGATTTGCACAAATGTCCACTGCTTTTTGATATGATAGACCTTTTAAAAGTCCTACTCTTGTAACTAGTGATTCAAAAAAATCAAGTTTACCACTCATGGCTAAAGTTGTAATTTCTACAACTTGCTCTTCTATTCCAAGCTCTTTTGCTAAAAAATCTATAGTCTCTCCATCCATTAATGTAGAGTCAAAATCAAATACAGCTAATTTCATTCTTATTCCTATTTATGTATAATGTTGCGATTGTAACTAAAAAGGTTTAAGTAAATGTTTAATCAACTAATAGAAAAATTACAAAATGATACATATTTGACGCTAGAGACTACTCCTGCACATATTGCAAATATGAATAATATAATAGAAAAAATATATAATTATAAACTTAATGAAAAAGTTGATGGCTTTAGTTGTACAGATAATCCATTGGCAAAATTGAAATATAATGCACTTTTTGCAGCTTTGAAATTACAAACAGAGTTTAAATTACCAACAATAGCAACAATGAGTATGAGAGATAGAAATAAAATAGCACTTCAGTCAGATCTATTAGGTTCAAATGATTTTGATGTAAGAGCTATTTTAGCTCTTACTGGAGATCCAGCAAAAATGAGTGATCAACCACATACAAAAGGGGTGTTTGAAGGTAATAGTTTGATGTTACTTGAGATGATAAAATCGTTTAACAGTGGTATGGACTATGCGGGAAAACCATTTAAAGAAGCACCAAAACAGATATATCCATTTGCAGTAACTAATTCTTATTCAAAATCTATGAAAACTTTAGAAAAAAAGCTATTTAAAAAAGTTCAAGAGGGAGCTTTAGGGATTATTACACAACCTATATATGATATAAAAAATGCAAAAGAACTCTTGGAAATGTTTGAGAATGTAACATCTCAATTTAGTGATGAAAGAGCAAATGCTAAATTAATTATGGGTATATTTCCTATAACTAAATTAAGAACTGCACAATTTTTATCTTCTCATGTTCCAGGTATTCATGTGCCAAATGATTGGATTGATGAGTTAAGTAAAGCTAATAAGGTAAATGAGTATGAGGAGTATAGAGTAGGGATGAGGTTAAGCAAAAATATATTTAATCAAATTCAAGATATCTATCCAAAAATACATCTTATGACAGGTAATAAGTTTGATATAGCAAATGAGCTTATAAACTAAGGTGAAAATTTGAGTAAAAAATATGCTGCACTTGATATTGGACTAAAAAGAATAGGGGTTGCTATTTGTTTAGCTAGTGATATTGTAACCCCACTTAGTGCAGTTTTACGTAAAAATAGAGATCAAGCTTCAAGGGATTGTTTAACTTTATTAAATGAGTGGGAGATTGACACTTTAATAGTAGGATATCCTGCAAGTTCACCTGATATGCAAAGAAGAATTGATCATTTTATAAATCTTCTTGATTTTGATGGTGAAGTTATAAAACAAAATGAGGATATGAGTTCAATAGAGGCTGAAAATCTTATAAAAGGTGATATAAAATATAAAAGAGATGGAAGAGTTGATTCAATAGCAGCTCAAATTATACTTCAAAGGTATCTTAGCTCATGATTGGTGTAGATGTAGTTGTAATAAGTCGTATTGAAAATATGATAAACAAATGGGGTAATAAAGCACTAAAAAGATTTTTAAATAAAAAAGAGATAGCTTTAGTTAAATCTGCTTCAACTGCGGCTGGATTTTGGGCTGCAAAAGAGGCTGCCAGTAAAGCAATAGGTACAGGAATTGGCTCAAAGTGTTCATTTTATGATATAAAAATAAAAAAAGACAAACTTGGAAGACCAGTTTTAAAATATAGAAAAAAGATTCGTAAAAAATTTAATATAAATCATTCAAGTGTTAGTATTGCACATGATGGTGGTTTAGCTATAGCAGTAGTAGCAATAAAATGAAAACATTTTTTAAAAAAGTTTTATATCTTGCGGTGATGCTTTTTATTATATCAGTTATTTCATTTGTAGCAATAAATTTTGCCCCAAATAGCTTTTTTGCAAGTGGTGAACTTAATCCAAATATAACTCAAGAATCAATAGAACATCTAAAATCTATATATGGACTTGATAAACCTTTATATGTGCAGTTTTTTTCTTGGATATGGGCAATACTTCATCTTGATTTTGGAATATCTTTTAGTAGTGGAGAGCTTGTAAAAGATGAGATATTAGCAAGAATCCCTATAACTCTTACAATAAATATAATTAGTATGGTTTTTGTTTTTATAATTTCTTTGTATCTTGGAATTAAAGCAGCTTTAAATCAAAATTCTTGGTTTGATAGATTTGTAGGACAACTTTCACTTTTAAGTTTTTCAATGCCATCATTTTATTTAGCACTTTTAGGAGTACTTATTTTTGCAGTAACTCTTGAAGTGCTGCCAATATCTGGACTTCATAGTATAAATGATGCAAGTGGATGGATATATTATAAAGATATGGCGTGGCACTTGATATTGCCTATATTTATTATGGTATTTGGTGGAATTGGTAGTTTAACTTTATATATAAGATCACTTACTATTGAGATTTTAAAAAGTGATTATATCTTTTTTGCAAAAGCAAGAGGTATAGATGGAATTAAACTTTTAAGATATTATATTTTACCAAATTTATATCCAACAGTTATTACCTTGCTTGGATTGTCATTGCCTGGAATTATTGGTGGATCAGTTATTCTTGAGTCAATCTTTTCAATAGATGGTATGGGCTTGCTTTTTTATCAAAGTGCGTTAAGTAGGGATTATCCAGTTATTATGGGGATACTTATAATTGGAGCATTTTTAACACTTATTGGAAATATGTTGGCTGATTTAATATTACTTAAATTAAATCCTAATAGTGTAAATTCTTAAATTATTAATATGAATAAATATATTTGTAAATGTCCTTATTGTGATGATGGAGTTATTCAAGTTCATAAAAAAAATGTTATGGGTAAAAATGTAAAATTATATAAATGTTCAAATAATAAAGTTACTACTGAAGATGGTGAGGTATGGGAACAAACAGCTGATTCAACATGTACATATAAATTGTGGGGAGATAGACTTCATCGATATGGCAAAAGAGGCATAGGAGAAAAAGAGGTAAAAACTTTATTAACTTCAGGGCAAGTAGTTGTAAGACTTGTTTCAAGAGGGACAAAAAATATTTATGAGAAATATATAATACCAGATTTAGAATACGGCTTTAGTGTATTATGGGAAGAAGAAGTAATAAAAGAATAAAAATAACGAAAATTAATTTGTTTTAATTTAAATTTATGATATCATATTTGCTGAAATAATCTGGAGAAATTTAAATGCCCAATATAGATGAAGTAATTTCATATAGTTCAAAATTAAATTTATTATACGTAGAAGACCATAAAGATGCTAGAGATTCATCGTTAAATATTTTTGAGGAGTTTTTTGATAATATTATAGTAGCTGTTGATGGTGAAGAAGGTATTACAAAGTTTGAACAAAATAAAATAGATATTATAATCACTGATATTAATATGCCTAAATTAAACGGCTTAGAGATGATATCTAAAATTAGAAAAATAAATAAAAATATACCAGTACTGGTATTATCTGCATACAGTGATTCTGGTTATTTTATGGAGAGTATTCGTCTTGGAGTGGATGGATATCTTCTTAAACCAATTGAATTAGATCAATTTATACAATCATTAGATAATGTAATTGCAAAAATTAAACTCTCTGTTAAAACTCAAGTTAGTGAAAATTTACTTCATCAATATAAAGATATTACAGATAAAACATCAAATGTTTCAATTATAGATACAAATGGAATAATAACTTATGTAAATGAAGAGTTTTGTAAATTATCTGGATATACAAAAGAGGAATTAATTGGAAATGAATATGCATCATTTCAAGGATATTCACAGCCAAAAGCTATACAAGATGAAATATGGGACACAATAAAAGAAAAAAAACAAATATGGCAAGGTGTTGTAAAAAATATAAATAAAAACGAAGAAGTTTATTATGTTGATATGACAATTAAGCCAATTCTTGATATCGATGGTAATATTATAGAGTATATTGCAATAAGAAATGATATTACTGGAATAATGAACCATAAAAAAATATTAAGTGATGTTATTGAATGTGCAACTAAACCAATTATTGCACTTATTATGATAGAAGATTATGATAATTTATCAATATTTTATGGTAATAAAATTTCTTTAAAGATTCAGGATATTTTTGCACAATACTTAGAAAAATTATTACCAGATAATTGTATATTTGATAAAGTTTATATTCTTGAAAATGGCCAATTCGCCTTAGTAAAAGATATCAATAACAATGATATAGATACTTCAATAGATGATGTTGTAAAAAGTTTACAATCTGTACAACAACAAATGAGTGAGAAAAGATTGATATTTGATAATTTTGAATATGATGCATCATTTGTATTAAGTATAGCATATGGTGATAATTGTATGGAAAATGCTAGGTTTGGATTACAGTCTTTATCAAATGAAAAACAAAATTTTACTATAGCAAATGGTATGGCACAAAAAGAACAAATTCAAGCAGAACTAAATATGAAAACTTTACAAATGGTAAAAAAAGCACTTGAAGAGTATAAGATAATTTCATATTTTCAGCCTATTATAAATAATAAAACAAAGCAAGTTGATAAATATGAATCACTAGTTAGATTAATAAATGAAAATAACGAAATTATATCACCTTATTTTTTCTTAGATATTGCCAAAAAAGGCAAATATTATGCTGATATTACAAAAATAGTTTTAAAGAATTCTTTTGATGCTTTAGAAAAAACTACTAAAGATATTACAATAAATATTTCTGCACTTGATATTGAAAAAGATACAACTAGAAAAACATTTTTTAAATTTTTAAATCAATATAAAAATGATAGCTCAAGAATAGTAATAGAACTTTTAGAAGATGAAAGTGTTAAAGATTTTACACTTATAAAAACATTTATTAATGATGTTAAACAATACGGTGTGAAAATTGCTGTTGATGATTTTGGTGCAGGGTATTCAAACTTTGAAAGATTACTTGATTATCAACCAGATATACTTAAAATTGATGGATGTTTAATAAAAAATATTGAAAATGATCATTTCTCTTTATCTGTAGTTAAAACAATAGTTTCTTTTGCAAAAGAGCAAAATATTCAAACAGTTGCAGAATTTGTTGAAAATGAAAATATTTTTAATATTTTAAAAGAATTAGGAATTGATTATTCCCAAGGTTATTTTTTTGGAGCTCCCAATACTTTAGAATCTCAAGAATAGTTTTGTAAGTAGAATTTAGATATAATCCAAAAAATATTAAATGTAAAATGATTATATAAAAGGATTAGATATGGGTGGATATAAATTAGTTTCAGGTTCTGCAAACCCTGAGTTTGCAAAAAAAGTTGCTGAACATTTAGGTACGCAATTAGCTGAGGTTAAAGTAAATAGATTTAGTGATGGTGAAATAAATGTAAACATTACTGAATCAGTACGTGGCGATGATGTATTTATAATTCAACCAACTTGTGCTCCTACAAATGATAATTTAATGGAATTATTAATTATGGTTGATGCTTTTAAAAGAAGTAGTGCAGGTGAAATTAATGCGGTTATTCCATATTTTGGATATGCAAGACAAGATAGAAAAGCAGCTCCAAGAGTTCCAATTTCTGCAAAACTAGTTGCGGATATGCTAGAAGCTGCAGGAGTTGATAGAGTAATTACTATTGATTTACATGCTGCTCAAATTCAAGGATTCTTTTCAATCCCTGTTGATCATTTACTTGGATCAATTTTATTTATTGATTATATTAAAGAAAAAAATCTACCAAATCCTATTATTGCATCTCCTGATGTTGGTGGAGTGGCACGAGCTAGAGCTTATGCAGAAAAATTGGGTTATGATTTGGTTATTGTTGATAAAAAAAGAGAAAAAGCAAATGAATCTGAAGTTATGAATATTATTGGTGAAGTAGAAGGTAGAGATGTAATCATTTTAGATGATATGGTTGATACTGCTGGAACTTTAACAAAAGCTGCTGATGTATTAAAAAGTAAAGGTGCAACAAGTGTAATGGCATGTTGTACTCATGGAGTTTTATCTGGACCTGCATTTGATAGAATTTCTAATTCTGCACTTGATGAACTTGTAATTGCAGATACTATTCCTTTAGCACAAGAGCATGATAAAATCACTGTTTTAACTGCATCTAAAATTTTAGGTGAAGCAATTCATAGAATTCATTCTCATCAATCTATTCAAAGTGTGTTTATTTAATGCAAAGTAAAATTCGTAATTTTTCAATTATTGCTCATATTGATCATGGTAAATCAACATTAGCAGATAGAATTATACAAGAATGTGGATCTGTTGCAGATAGAGAGATGTCTGCACAAATGATGGATACTATGGATATTGAGCAAGAGCGTGGTATTACTATTAAAGCTCAAAGTGTAAGATTAGATTATGTAAAAGATGGTGAACATTATATATTAAATCTTATTGATACTCCAGGTCATGTTGATTTCTCTTATGAGGTAAGTAGATCTTTAGCTTCATCTGAAGGTGCTTTACTTATTATTGATTCAACTCAAGGTGTTGAAGCTCAAACTATTGCAAATGTTTATATTGCTATGGAAAATGATCTTACACTTTTACCAGTTGTAAATAAAATAGATTTACCTTCTGCTGATCCTGATAGAGTTTTGGAAGAGGTTGAAGAAGCTATTGGTTTGGATTGTACAGAACATAATTTAATAAGTGCAAAAACTGGATTTGGAGTAAAAGATTTAATTGATTCAATTGTAGATAGAATTCCTGCACCAAATGGTGATGAAAATGCTCCTACAAAAGCTCTAATATATGATAGTTGGTTTGATAACTATCTTGGAGCTTTGGCACTTGTAAGAGTTTATGATGGATCTATAAAAAAAGGTCAAACTTTAAAAATGATGAATACAAAAGTAGAACAGCAAGTGCTTGATCTTATGTATCCACACCCTCTAAGAAGACAAAAAACTAATGAAATTAAAACTGGTGAAATTGGTATAGTTGTACTTGGAGTGAAAACTACTGAAGCTATTGTAGTTGGTGATACTATGACTGATGCAAAAAATCCTACAGCTAATATTATTGATGGATTTGAACCAGCAAAAGCATTTGTATTTGCTGGACTTTATCCAATTGAAACAGATAAGTTTGAAGATTTAAGAGATGCTTTAGAAAAATTAAAACTAAATGATTCTTCAATATCATATGAACCAGAAAGTTCAACTGCACTTGGAAGTGGATTTAGAACAGGATTTTTAGGTATGCTTCATATGGAAGTGATTAAAGAGAGACTAGAGCGAGAATTTAATCTTGATCTAATTGCAACGGCTCCAACTGTTGTATATAAAGTACTTACAACAACTGGTGAAGAGTTAATGATTCAAAATCCATCTGAATTACCACCTGTAAATAAAATTGATACTATTTATGAACCGTATGTAAAAGCTACAGTTTTAGTACCTGATGAGTATTTAGGAAATGTGATAACTTTACTAAATAATAAAAGAGGTATTCAAATTAAAATGGATTATATAAATCAAAGAGTTCTTTTAGAATATGATATACCTATGAATGAAATTGTAATGGATTTTTATGATAAATTAAAATCTACAACAAAAGGGTATGCTTCTTTTGATTATGAAGTTATTGGATTTAGACCTGGAAATCTTAAAAAACTTGATGTATTAGTTGCAGGTGAGCCTGTAGATGCATTAAGTATTATTGTTCCAGAAGAAAAAGCTCAAGCAAGAGGACGGGTATTTGTAAAACAATTAAAAGAGTTGATTCCTAGACAACTTTTTGAAGTAGCTATTCAAGCAAGTATTGGAAAAGATATTATTGCAAGAGAGACTGTGAAATCTACAGGGAAAAATGTAACAGCTAAATGTTATGGTGGTGATATTACAAGAAAAAGAAAACTACTTGAAAAACAAAAAGCTGGTAAAAAAAGAATGAAAGCAATTGGAAAGGTAAATGTACCTCAAGAAGCTTTTATGGCTGTATTGAAGTTGGATTAAAAAATGAAATGGCTTGTAAGTATATTTGTTTTGCTAACTCTTTTGACAAATATTACTTATGCCACCAGTATAAATATATCTAAAAAAGAGAATGTTGTATATTCTCAACTTATAAAAAAAGCAAATCAAAAAACATTGTATAGATTTAGATTATTAGATAAATTAATTAAAGAATCTGAAAATAAAACATTTATACAAAAATTAAATATGGCAAATCAATTTGTTAATCGTGCACATTATCTTTTGGATAAATACCATTGGAGAAAAGATGATTATTGGGCAACTCCATATGAATTTATATCAACTGGTGCTGGAGATTCTGAAGATTTTGCATTAATGAAATATTATGTATTGATGCTTATGGGTATTGATACAAATAAGTTAAAACTTATGAATTATGATAAAGAAAATACTACAGTAATTAAATATAGAAGTAGGGTAGTTCATGATCCTCAGCATATTGTATTGGCATATTTTCATTCTAAAAATGCTAAACCTATTATTTTAGATACAACTAAAAATAAAATATTTAAAGAGAAAAATTTAAAAATATTAGAAGAAACATCTAGAACAAAATCTAAAGATTTTGAACAAATGTTTGATAATCCTACTAAGTGTAAAAAATTATAATTCTATTTTAAGAACAGTGTCCTCCACCGCAACATCCAGTTGATTCTTGTTGTTTCATATCAACAGCAATAATGAAATTGTTTCCATCTTCTCTTAATTCAAATTCATGCTTTTGACAAAATTCTGTATTCATATGATTTGCCATAAGATTTGCTTGTAATAGAGCATCATCTTTTGAATTAAAACTCATATTATTCTCATAAGAACTTTTTTTAAAACATCCACACTCTTTTTCTACTATAATTTTATGCATTATTTACCTTTTTGTGTTAAAATTGAATTATAAATATATCAGTATAGATTGAAATAGTATTAATTTTGTTAATTTAATAACTGAGTATAAACAAAGGTTAATATTGCGTTGTATATCTTGTGAAGATTTTTCTTTAGAAATTATATGTAAACAATGTCAAAAGGAATTATTGAATCCAAAATTAAACAAAAGAGAGATTCAAAAAGATTTTTTTGTATATAGTTTTTATTCTTATGATGATATAAAAGATTTATTAAATGCAAAATATAAATTTTATGGGGATAGAGTCTATAAAATTTTAGCAAAACTATCTTTTAGTAAATTTACACAAAATTTTGATTTTGATATTAAGAGTTATGCAATACCAATAGATGATCATACTAGGCATGATTTTTCCCAAACGGCACTCTTGGTAAAAAGTTTAGAATCAAAAACTATTACACCTATTTATAATTGTTTACATGCATCAAATATAGTTAAATATGCAGGAAAAGATTTGAAATTTAGAGAACAAAATCCAAGAGATTTTATATATAAAGGTAAAAAAAATATAAAAGTTATTCTTGTAGATGATTTAATAACTACAGGTTTAACTATGATTGAGGCTAAAGATATATTATCAAAGTATAATTGTGAAGTATTATTTGGTTTAACCCTATGTGATGCTAAATTTTAGTATAATCCAAAAAACTACAAAAAGGTAATAAAAATTGATTGCAATTATTGATTACAATATGGGAAATTTGGCTTCAGTTTATAATGCTTGTTCACTTCTTGATACAAAAGCAACGATTGTAAGTGATCCAGATCAGTTAAAAAATTTTGATAGAGTTATACTTCCAGGTGTTGGAGCATATAAAGATGCTATGGATCATCTAAACTCTACAGGGATGAAAGAGGCAATATTATCTTATTCAAAAAGTGGAAAGCCTATGATTGGAATATGTTTGGGTATGCAGCTTTTATTTGAGTCTTCTCAAGAATTTGGACATACAGAAGGGTTAGGCTTAATTGATGGAGAAGTTGTAAAGTTTGATAAATCTCGTATGCATGAAGATTTTAAAATACCACATATGGGTTGGAATACAATTATAAATAAGCCAAATAAACTTTTTGAAGGGCTACACAACCCCTATTTATATTTTGTACACTCATATCATGCAGTTACAAAAGAGGAAAATATAATAGGAAAAACAATATATGGATATGAGTTTGCAAGTGCAGTTCAAAAAGAAAATATTTATGGTTTTCAACCTCACCCCGAAAAATCTCATAATAATGGGATACAAATATTAAAAAATTTTATAAATTTATAAGGATATAATAGATGGATATTTTACCAGCAATAGATCTAAAAGATGGTAAAGCTGTAAGACTAAGTAAAGGTCTTATGGATAGTGCAAAAATATATAGTGATGAGCCATGGCAAGTTGCAAAAAGATTTGAAGAATTAGGAAGTAAATGGCTTCATATAGTTGATTTAAATGGTGCTTTTGCTGGTGAACCTGCAAATCTTAAACAGATAAAAAAGATTAGAGAAAATTGTAATCTAAAAGTAGAGCTTGGTGGTGGAATCAGAGATGAAAAAACTATTAAGATGTATTTAGAGCTTGGTGTTGATAGACTAATACTTGGAAGTATTGCTGTAAAAGATCCACAATTTGTAAAAGATATGGCAAGTAAATATCCTATTGCAGTTGGTATTGATGCTATGAATGGTATGGTTGCAGTTGAAGGGTGGGCTGAAGTTTCATCTATGAAAGCAACTACCTTAGCTAAAGAGTTTGCTAATGCTGGTGTTGAAGCTATTATATGTACTGATATTAGTAAAGATGGTATGCTTTGTGGTGTTAATGTTGAGTTTACACAAGATATAGCATTAGCAAGTAAAGTTGATACTATTGCAAGTGGTGGAGTAAAAGATATTAATGATATTATTGCTTGTAAGCAAAATGGAAATATCGCTGGAGTTATTGTAGGTAAAGCCTTTTATGAAGGTACACTTGATCTTGAAGAGGCATTTAAAGTTCTATAGTTTTTGAAGTATTAATTAAAATACTTCAATATCATAAGAGCCAAGTTTAAAGCTTTGGTTCTATGTGAGAACTCTTTTTTAATCTTATTAGGAAGTTCCCCTAAAGTTTTATTATATCCGTTTGGTATAAAAATTGGATCATAACCAAATCCTCCATCACCTTTTTTCTCATTTATCACATCTCCATGCATCCATCCATGAACTGTATATGTAGTATTTTTATATACAATTGCAATACATGCAGTATAAAATGCAGGTGTTTTAGTTATATGCTTTTTATTTAAGTTATCAATTAATTTATTTAAATTATCAATATCACTTGCACCAACTCCAGCATATCTAGCAGAATAAATACCTGGTTCATTATTAAGTGCTGGTACAGTTATTCCACTATCATCAGATATTACTATGGCTTCATTATCATTTAATTTATTATAAATATCTTGAGCTTTTATAATTGCATTTTGTTGAAATGTTGATCCTGTTTCATCTATTTCAAAATCTCCTAATAGCTCTTTATATGGTAGGATTTGTGCATTTGGTAAAAGTTTATGAAACTCTTTTATCTTTCCTTTATTGCCTGAAGCTAAAATAATTTTCATAAATAATTTTCCTTAATGATAATTTAATATAATTATACTATAATCGCGAAATATTAACATAAGTAGGATTAACAATGTTTAAAACAGTTTTACCTCTAAGTTCAATTATTGCGCTTAGATTTTTAGGTTTATTTTTAGTATTACCTGTAATATCAGTATATGCTATGGGATTAGAAGGATCAACAACAACACTTGTAGGTGTTGTAATTGGTGGATATGCTTTAACTCAAATGATATTTCAAGTTCCATTTGGAATAATGAGTGATAAGTTAGGAAGAAAAGGTACTATTATTACTGGACTTCTTTTATTTGCTATAGGATCTACTATATGTGCATTATCTACTGATATCTTAACTCTTTTACTTGGAAGATTACTTCAAGGTGCTGGAGCAATTGGAGCTGTTGTAACAGCTATGATATCTGATGTGGTAAAAGAGGAACAAAGAAGTAAAGCTATGGCACTTATGGGTGGAAGTATAGCAGGAGCATTTGCAATTGCTATGATGGCTGGTCCATTAATTGGAGCAAATTTTGGTATTCATACTTTATTTTGGATCACTACATTTATTGCATTGGCTTCAATAGTTATTTTAGTTACAAAAGTTCCTAATGCACCACAAATCACACATACTTATCACGATAAAGTAAAAATGAGTGATATATTATTTAATCCTAATCTTATAAGAATGAATATAACAAATTTTTTGCAAAAAGGTTTAATGACATTTGCATTTATGATTATTCCTATGATTTTATTAAAAGAGTTTCATTGGGAGCTTAAAGAGTTATGGAAAGTTTATCTTCCTGCAATGGTATTTGGAGTTGCAGCTATGGGACCAGCAGCAGTTTTTGCAGAGAAAAAAGGAAAATTTAGAGAAGTTTTAGTCGCTGGTATTTTATTTTTTGCACTTGCATATTATGTGATGGGAAATAACTCTAGTGATACTATGTTTATAGTTGGTGTTGTATTATTTTTTATTGGGTTTAATATGCATGAACCAATTATGCAATCACTTGCTTCAAAATTTGCAAAAGTACATCAAAGAGGTATGGTTCTTGGTATATTTAATTCTTTTGGATATTTAGGAACATTTTTAGGTGGATTAATTGGTGGTATATATTTTCAATCAGTTCCATTAGATACTATTGCTATTACTATAGTTGTAATTTGTTTAGTATGGGTTGCATTAATTAGTACTATGCCAAATCCATCAAAAATGAAATTAGTTTATTTAAGCCTGGATACATATAATAGAGATAAATTAGATGTACTTGATAGTGATTCTAATATTGATGAGTGGTACATAAACGATACAGAAAATATTGTTATAATTAAGTACCATGAAGATTTAACTAGTGAAGATGATATAAAAGGAAAATTAGCTACAATTTAGTCAATAAATATGTTTGAAGGGGAATGAATTTGAAAATATTCATTGTATTAGTATTATCATTTATTATAGCCCTTCAAGCAATAACTACTTACAATGTTTCTTCTTCAACTTTAAAAGCTATAGAGAAGAGATATGGCAAAAAAGCAAAACAAAGAATTATTCTTTGGGATCAAATGCTTCAAAAAGCAAAAGGTCAAAAAATACTTATCAAACTTAAACTTGTAAATGATTTTTTCAATCGTGTAAAATATATTAGTGATAAAAGACATTGGCGTAAAAATGATTATTGGGCTACGCCATTTGAATTTTTAGGAACTGGTGCTGGAGATTGTGAAGATTACGCAATTGCAAAATACTTTGCTTTACGAAAACTTGGAGTTCCAGATAAAAAATTAAAAATAACATATGTAAAACTTCTAAGACGTGGTACAAGATTTGAAGAAGCTCATATGGTACTAAACTACTATCATAAGCCAAATTCAATTCCAATTGTCTTAGATAATGTAAACAAGAAAATGAAACTTGCATCTAAAAGAAAAGATTTAAAACCAATATATAGTTTTAATGCTGCTGGACTTTGGCAAGCAAAAAATAGAGGTAGAACAATAAAAAAAGTTGGTTCAAACAACTTAAAAAATTGGAAATCACTTATGAGAAGAATTTAAAGGGGAAATTATGTCATTATCAAAACAACTGTATATATTAATATCAATTATATTTTTTATGATTTTTACAGGTAATTTTATAATTAGTGTAAACAATACAAAAGATTATTTAGAATTAGAATCAGTAACTAAAGCTCAAGATACAGCAACTTCATTGGGGCTTACTCTTAAACCATTGATGAAAAATAAAAATGATTCAGAAATAGATTTAACTATAAAAGCTATTGCAAATAGAGGGTTTTATAAAGAGATTCGTCTTGAAGATATTGGATTTACATTTAGTAATATGCAGTTAATTGAAAACTCAAAAGATATTGATGGTGCATATTGGAATATTAGTGATGTAAAAATTGATCCAAAATATGGAGAATTATCTAGTTCAGCTGATGATATAAATTTAGATAAAGAACTTTCATCTTTAGAAAATGATACAACTGAAGTTTTTGAACAAAATGACAATTTTGAAGATATAATTTATTTACTAACCCCAAGTAAGAATTTAAAAGAGAATGATAAAATAGAAGTTAATTTTACTGCTTCAAATGGCGATAAAACAATTAAAACAAAAGCTATTCTAATATATACAAAAATACTTGCTAAAGAAGTAAGAGATATTAAATTTGACACTGTACCACAATGGTTTATTGATATGATTCCTATAAATTTACCTGAAAAGAGTGTAGATATTAGTGATGGTTGGAGAACGGTTGCAGTTTTATATGTAAGTGCAAATCCTGGTGTTGCGTATGAAAAGCTTTATAATCAAGCTAAAAGTGGATTGATTTATGCAATTCTTGCTTTTATAATTTCAATTATATTTACAGTTATTTTCTTAAGACTTATATTGAAACCATTAAAAGAGATAGAACAATTAGCAATTGATATATCAAGTGGACAATTTAGAACTATTAAAAAATTACCTTGGACAAAAGAATTAAGATCAGTTTGCTATGCTATGAATGATATGTCAACAAAAATAGAAGCTATGATCACTAAGCTTAATAAAAATCTTGAAAAAATGTCTGAAAAATTATCAACTGATGAACTAACTGGATTAGGTATAAAACAAACATTTGATACAGATATGAAAAATATGTTTATAAATAAAGATAAAGGGTATGTTGTAAGTATTAAAATTGATGATTTAGCTGATTTTGCAAAGCATAATGACTCAAATACTGTAAACAATTTCTTAAAAGATTTTGCAAATATTTTATCAAATTGTGGTAAAGATGTTATTGCATATAGATTTTATGGTTCGGAGTTTGCATTAATTGTAAAAAATACAAATAAAGAACAAATACAAAAATTAATTGTAAATTTACAAAATAATATAGATGATTTTGGAAAAAAAGTAAATAAAATAAATATTGCTCATATTGGTGTATCTTTATTTAATCCTTATGGTACAACAGCAGGAATATTATCAAGATCACTTGAAGCTTATGAAAAAGCTAAACAAATAGGACCAAATGCTGCATATATTAGAGATGATGAAGATGAAGCTAAAGATATGACCCAATGGAAAAATTTAGTATTTGATATTATTGATAATGAAAAATTTGAAGTAATATATATAGGTGATGCGTATACTTTAGATGAGAGTCATAAACTAATAATGCAAGAAGCATTTACAAATGCAAAAGATAATAAAGGCAATGCTATCCCTATTGGAACATTTATCTCTATTGCTGAAAAATTTGATAAGATTATTGACTTTGATAAGTCAGTGATTCAAAAAGTTCTTAATCATATTAATACTAGTAAAATTTCACATAATATCTCTATAAATATTTCTCTTGACTCATTATGTAATAATCAATTTCAAGATTGGCTAAGCGATATGATTAGAAGAAATAGTTCTATTTCTTCTCAATTAGTATTTTCTGTTACATCTTATGGTGTTGCAAAAGATGTTGAACAGTTTAAACAATTTATAGGTATGTTACACAGTGTTGGGGCAAAAATTATTATAAAAAGATTTGAGAGTAAATTTGTACCTATGAATACAATAAAAGAGTTTAATTTAGATTATATAAGATTAGCACGAGATTATACAAATGGAATTAATAATGATAATACAAAATATGGTTTTGTAGAATCAATGCAAGACTTAGCACAATTACTAAATATTAAAATATTTGCTGAAAATGTAAAAGATGAAAAAGACTATATAATTGTAAAAGAGTTAAATCTTTATGGTGCAAGTAGATAGTGGAAAATAAATCATTATTTGATAGAGTTCTTCGTTTTTTTGTAGAAAACTCAAGAATGAACTATACATTGTTTTTTCTTGTATTTGCTGTTGGAATATACTCTTATATGAAAATGCCAAAAGAGATATTTCCATCTTTTGATCTTGATATGATTACTATAAAAGGTGGATATACAGGTTCTAGTGTTGATATTCTTAATAAAATGGCTGTTATTGATATTGAAGATCAAGTAAAAAGTGTAGAAGGTGTAGATAGTGTTTCATCAATTATAAGCCCCGGTAGATTTTCTATTATACTGGAATTAAAAAAAGGTGTAAATCGTTTTGATGTTGCTGCAAAAGTAAAAGATGCAGTATCTTTAGTAAAAACAAATCTTCCATCAGATATGGATGAGCCTACTGTAAATGTTCTTGAAAATACTAAAGCATTAGTTGATATATCACTTACATCAAATAAATTAAATATTGATGAGATGAAAGAATTTGCAAATAGCCTAAAAACAAAAATTTTAGGGGTAAAGGGCGTAAATGATGTAGAAATATATGGTGATTCAGATCAATATTATGAAGTTTTATTAGAAGATAAAAAGATTGAAGCACTGGGATTAAATAAAAATGAGATATTTCAAGCCTTATCAACACTATCTTATATCTTTCCTATTGGTAAAATAGAAGGCTCTAGTAAGCATTATTATCTTTCTACTTATAATGGAGCCAAAAATGCGAATGATTTTGCAAATACAAGAATAAAATTATCAAATACATCTGTATATGTAAAAGATATAGCAAAAATATCAAAAAAATATGAAGATTCATCAACCTTATATTCATTTAATGCAAAGTCTGCTTTATCATTGAGTGTATCTCAATTATCAACGGGAAATGCAATCCAAATAGCTAAAGATATTAAAGAGCTTATTAAACCAATTAATATTAAAAATCCAGATATAAAAATTTCAATAAGTGATGATAACTCTAAAAGAATTAAAGATAGACTAAATATTGTTGCATCGAATATTTTATTTGGAATAATTCTTATTGCAATTTTAGTTGTAATATTAATAAATGCAAGAATGGCATTTATAATATCTTTGGGTATCCCTACATCATTTGTAATTGCTTCAGTGTATATGTATATGTTTGGATATAGTATAAATCTAATTTCATTAATAGGTGTTTTAATAGCAATAGGTATTGTGGTAGATGATGCAATAGTTGTAAGTGAAAATATACAACAGCATATAGAAGAAGGAATACCTCCAAAAGAAGCAGCAATAAAAGGTGCTAGTGAGATGGTAAAACCAGTTACTATAGCTTCTCTTACTACACTTTTTGCATTTCTACCTTCCCTTATGATAAGTGGAACTATGGGTGAAGTTATGAAGCTTATACCTATTGCATTGAGTGCATTATTAGTAGCTTCACTTATTGAGTCATTTATATTTTTACCTATACATGCAGCTCATACTTTAAAGGTTGGTGCAAAAGTAACATCTTGGGAACGAGTAAATAAAATATATAGTAGTATTATTCATTTTTTTATGCGTTGGAAAAAAACATTTTTAGTTTTATTTATAGTTTTAGTTCCTATTGCAACATTTATGCAAATAAAACAATCTAAGTTTCAAATGTTTCCAAAATTTGATGCAAGTGATATTAAAATATCATTTAAAGCAGATGAAAATTCTACACTAGAACATTCTTTTGATATTATAAGAAGTATCGAAAAAGATTTAATAGGTCAAAGAGATAAATTTTTTATAAAATCAATTGATAGTGTGGCTGGATATAGACGAGATACTGGAAGTAATACAGAAAGATTTCCTTATGTAATGTATATGACTATTGAATTACAAGATGTTAAACCAAGTAATTGGTTTGATAAATATGTAACTCCAAATTTAAGTTTTTACTATGATGAAACGGGACGAACTAGGACAATGGATTCTGCAAATATTGCAAAAAATCTACAAACTTTTTTAGATAAAAAAGATTATAAAACAAAATTTAATTTACAAGAATTAGAGATATTAGAAAAAAAAGTTGGACCTATTAAAGCAGATGTTAAAATTGCTTTAAGTCATCATAATATTGATAAAATTATGCAGTCTATAAAGTTACTTGAAAATGGACTCAAAGATGTTAAGGGTATTAAAAATATAGGTAATTCTGTAAAGTTTGGTATAGACGAAATAAAAATAAAAGTAAATAAATATGGTGAAAAACTTGGACTTGATGAGTTTACTGTTGGATCATATTTATCTAATTTATATCTTTTAAAAAAAGCTGCGGTTACATTTGATGAAACAAATATGCTTGATATTAAGATACAAAGTATAAATAAAGATAATTTTGAGGAATTTAAAAATAATTTAATTCCATTAAAAGATGGTACGCAAGTAAGACTTTATGAAGTGTGCGATTTAATAAAAACAAAATCATTAGAGCAACTTATAAAAGATGATGGTGAAACTGATTTTTATTTTTATGCAAATGTAAATCCAGCTATTATAACTGCATCTGAAGCACTTGATATATTAAAACCTACAATTCAAAAGATTAAAGATATGGGTGTAAAAATGTCATTTAAAGGAGAAGCTCAAAAGAATGAAGAACTAAAAAATGATATGATAGCAGCATCAGCATTAGCTTTAGTTTTAATTTTATTATCTATGTTGTATTTATTTAACTCTTTTAGAGAAACATTTATGCTTATGAGTGTTATACCTTTTTCACTACTTGGAGTATTAATTGGACATAAAATAATAGGTATAAATTTATCTATGGCATCTATGATAGGGGCATTGGGACTTGCTGGAGTTGTTATAAATGATGGTATTATTATGCTTACATATTTAAAGAAAGTAAAAAATCTTGATGAACTTTTTAGTGCAGCATCTAAGAGATTTAGACCAATTGTTCTTACTACAATTACAACTCTTATTGGTATGAGTACATTAATCTTTTTTCCTGCTGGTCAAGCTGTAATTTTTCAGCCAATTGCTATTGCATTGGGATTTGGATTGTTGTGGGGAACAGTATTAAATCTTATATATTTACCTGTATTATATAGTTTTATAAATAAGATTAAATAATCTATTAACTTTTTGTTAACTATTGAAAAAAATCTATTAATCTATTTTGAGTAAAATCTAACTTTATATAGATTAATAGGAGTATATGTGTTAAAAAAATTATCTTTATTTTTTATATTACTTGAGTGCAGTTTATTTGCAAATACAATAAAATTAAATCTGGTTGATCAAAATCCTGTAAGAAAAAATATCACAAGTTCAAATCAAATACTTTCATTTAATAATAGTATTAAAGATGCTGTACATTCAGTTGTAAATATTTCAATAAAATTAAAAAGAAAAAATCTAACAAAAGGTATGGAAAAGATATTTAATGATCCTTACTTTAAACAATTTTTTGGAAAAGGTTTAGGCAATAAAATTCCTAAGAGCAGATTGCAAAAATCATTAGGTTCAGGTGTGATTTTATCTAAAGATGGTTATATAGTTACAAATGCTCATATGGTAATAAATGCTCAAGAGATAATTGTAACAATCGGAAAAGAGGAAAAAGAGTATAATGCTACATTGATTGGATCAGATAAAGATAGTGATATAGCAGTAATTAAAATAGATGAAAAAAATCTTCAACCAATTGCTGTAGGAAGTTCAAAATCACTTTTGGTTGGTGATGTAGTATTTGCTATTGGAAATCCATTTGGTATAGGACAAACTGTAACTCAAGGAATAGTATCAGCTTTAAATAAAAATAAAATTGGATTAAATAGATATGAAAATTTTATTCAAACAGATGCTTCAATAAATCCAGGAAACTCAGGTGGTGCTTTAATTGATAGCCGAGGGGCATTGATAGGTATAAATAGTGCTATTATGACTAGAAGTGGTGGAAATAATGGTATTGGTTTAGCTATTCCTATTTCTATGGTAAAAAATATTGTAAAAACATTAGTCAAAGAGGGTAAAGTAACTAGAGGATATCTTGGAGTTACTGTTGAAGATATTACAAAAGATTTACGACAAGTTTATAAACATAAAAGAGGTGGTTTGGTTCTTGATGTTGCAAAAGATACACCTGCAGCAAAAAGTGGCATAAGAAGAGGTGATTTAATATATGCAGTAAATGGAAAAAAAGTTGATTATTCAGCTGATATGCAAAGAATAATTGGTACATTTAAACCAAATGATAAAATTACTTTTTCAATTGAACGAGATAAAAAAGATATAACTATTGATATAGTATTAGCCTCAAGAGATATAGTAAATACAATAGATCAAAATACAACTATTTTAAATGGGTTGTATGTAAGTGATATTGATATTGATAATTCTAAAAAATATAAAATAGCTATGGGCACAAAAGGTGTGTTAATATTTGATGTTGAGGCTGCAAGTAAAGCTGAAAAAGTTGGTTTTCAAGCTGGAGATATTATAATACAAATAGAAAATGCTCAAATTGAAGATATTGAAGATTTATCTAAAGCGATAAAAAAATATAAAAATAAAGTTAAAAGAGTATATGTAGATAGATATGGTCGAACTTTAGCATTTGTAATAAAATAAGGAAGTAATATGATAAAAGTGTTGATGGTTGAAGATGATTTAGAATTAGCTGATATTATCACTCGTTATCTAGCTTCTTATGATATTGAAGTAAATAGTGTAGATAGTGCTTATATGGGACTTTCTATGTTAGATACACATGAGTATGAATTGTTAATATTAGATTTAACATTACCTGATATGGATGGGCTAGAATTACTTAATAAAATAAGAGAAAAATCTTCAATTCCTGTAATTATATCATCTGCGCGTGATGATATATTGGATAAAGTTATAGGACTAGAGCGGGGTGCAGATGACTACTTGCCAAAACCATACAATCCAAGAGAACTTGAAGCTAGAATAAAATCTATTTTAAGAAGAAGTGTAGGTAATACAAATTCAAATAAGAAAACTGAAGCTACATTTATCTATGATGAAACAAAAGCACAGATATTTTTTAAAAATAAATTATTAGATCTTACTATGGCAGAATTTGATATTTTGGCACTTTTAATTCAAAAACAAAATGGTGTGGTATCAAGAGAGGATATGATTTATAGTAGTGATCATATTGATGATGATAGTGGATTGAAAAATATTGATGTAATGATATCAAGAATAAGACAAAAATTACACAAAATAGATCCAAGTGTAAAATATATAAAATCAATAAGATCAATTGGATATATGCTTATTTCATGAAAAATATCTCAATATTAACATTTATTAGGATACTTTTTATATTTGTATTTTTAGCTATCTTTGTAGCCTTTGGTTTATTTATTCGTATGGATATAAAAAAATATAAACTTCAGCAACAAGAAAGATATGAACTTATAGCAAATGGTTTTTTAAGTGGATTTGATTATTTAAGTAGTGATGAACAATGGACTCAATTATACGAGAAATTTGAAGTAAGTCCAATAGAAGAGGATGAATTAAAACTTGAAATTTTAAATGATGCAAAAACAATATATAAAAAAGAATCAAATGGGACAAGAATAAGAATATTCTCTTTATATTTAAATAATTATATTTATGTTCAGCAGGGTCGTTTTAATCTTATGTTAAAAGATGTTCAAAAACGATCTTATAGTGCTAGTATTGCAATTGCATTATTACTTATGATTTGTATAATATTAATAGTATTTTATTGGATGTTAATTAAAAAACTACGCCCTTTAAAAAAATTACATAAAGCTATTCTAGATTTTTCACAAGGTGATTTACATGTATCTCAATTAGTTACATCAAAAGATGAAATAGGGCAGATCTCAAGAAGCTTTAATGAAGCTATTGAAAATATAAATCATCTTATAAATTCACGAAATTTATTTATGAGAAATATGATGCATGAATTAAAAACTCCAGTTGCAAAAGGGATGATTTTAGCTAATATGATTGAAACAAATAACCAAAAAGATCAAGAATTACTAGTAAATACATTTGAACAAATGAATGAATTAATTTCAACTTTAGCAAATATAGAAAAAATATCAATGATTAATCATACTGTTGTAAAGAAAAAAGTCGAATTTAGTGAAATACTAGATAAGATAAAAAAACAATTATATTTACATAAAGATGAGATGAAAGAAGAGAATTGTTCTATTGATTTAATAGTAAATATTGAATTATTTACTATAGTTATAAAGAACTTAATTGATAATGCTTTAAAATATGGTACAAGTATACCTATAGAAGTAAAATGTACAAATAAGAAAATTATAATTTCTTCATATGGTGAAAAATTAAAACAACCACTTGAGTATTATTTACAGCCATTTTCTCAAGAAAAAAAGAATTCACAAGGATTTGGACTCGGATTATATATAGTAAATGAGATTATAAATATTCATCAATTTAAATTTGATTATGTATTTGAGAATGATAAAAATAATTTTATAATATACTTAAGTT
>CAZAOJ010000006.1:37880-57011 GCA_964486745.1 uncultured Arcobacteraceae bacterium | reverse complement strand
TAAGTAATTATAAGATAAAGTAATTATTTAAGCACCAGAAAAATATATTAAACCGAATTTCCAGCTTTATATAAGTACATATTTTCTGCTAAAGATGAAACAGTTAATAATTTAATATTTAACTCTTTTAACCAACCTTTTTCTTTTGCATAAATAAGAGGAAGATACCCTATCCAATTTGTTGTAGAAACTTTTAAACGCTCATCATATTTTGAACTACATGATGTAAAAAGAAGTAATATAGAAAAGCATAAAATAATTATTTTCTTCATCTTTAAGCCTTTATTATTATATATACTAATAATATCTTTTAAAGTCTTTTAAAATTATTAACTTATTTCTATATTATAAATCCATTTTAGTTTGTGTTTGTCCAGTACTTCCAAATTCTTCATCAATTTGACAAGCTAATTTAGCAAAATCAACTCCAGATATAGTTGTCAACCCCTCTAAAATTTGTTTTTTACCATTTACTAACTCTTTTGATTTAATTCCATGAGATATAGATAAACTTGCTTCTATAAATGCAGCTAATTTATCACATTGTTTTAATGCTTTTCCATCAATCACATTATATTTATCACTATTATATTTATCAAGATTCTCTACTACTTGTATATTATCATCTTGATTTATTTTATTTTCAAATTCATCTTTTATACCATTATTATCCATACCGAGTAAATATGAGAACTCTTTTTTCATATTATCTGGAACATATGGCAAAATTTTATCTTTGATTTGATCAACTTCAAATTGAGCAATAATATCAGCTAATTCATCTACACTATATTTAACAGGAGATATAATATCTCTTGTTAGTGCTTCAGGAAGATCATGAAAAAGTGCTGTAAAAAAATTGTTTTGTAATCTTTTATCACAAGCATTTATTTTCAGTGAATAAAAATATCCAAAAATTGCAACTGTTAACATATGTCCTAAAACTGAAGTTTCTGGGATACGTGGCGTTTGAGCCCATCTTTTTTGAAATCGTAGCCTACCACTTAAATCAATAACTTTTGATAGTTTTTTATTTAGAGCAATTTTACGAACACCAATTAGTTCATAATAATCTTCAATCTCTTCTTCCACTTCTTTTTTTACTTCATCAATATCATTCAAAAATGCACTAGTTTGATAAACTATAGAAAATTCCCATCTAGTAGATAAATATGAAGCAGCTTTTAGTATAAAACGCTCTTTTTTATACATTGTATCATCGTTTAAATAATCTTTGAATTTTTGTAAAAAATTACCTCCATCTATATCTTCAAGTGATGTTTCTAGTTTACCTATTACCCATTGATTTATCTCTTTACCTTTTTTTTGTAAAGCTTTTCTAAAAACATCAGGTCTTATATCTGTAACAATTCCTCTTCTTAAAAATTCAAATAATCCAGCTTCTATTAAATGTGTATAATTTATATCATCTTCAAGTTTTGCAATAAAAAATGCAATAATAAATTTATGTGCTTGTTTATCTAGTTCAACTAGTTCTACCATTCTTGGGTAGTCATTCCATCGTTGAATTGATGCTGAAGAAAAAATTGATTCTATAATTTTAGGATTTATCATTTTAATTTTTCTTTTACAATTTTAATATCATCTTCTACTACATGTTTAATATGTTCTACTTCTTCTTCAAATGCTTCAATATCTTCTTCAATCACTTCACTAATTGGTGCATCACCTTTTACTAAAAGATACTTTCCAAGCATCATTGCTCCAACTACAACTAATACAACAGTATATGCTACCCAATCATCTTGTGGTACACCTCTTGTCATAATTATACCCTACAGCTTCCAAGCAGATTGATTTTTTCAACTCGCCCTGCATGTCTACCACCAGCAAATTCATGAGAATCCCAAGCATCAATAATAGATTCAATCATACCTTCACCACTTACTCGTTCACCTAAACAAAGTACATTTGCATCATTATGTTCTCTTGCCATAGCTGCAGAGTACTCATTGTGACAAAGAGCTGCTCTTATACCATCAAATTTATTTGCACTCATACTCATTCCAAGTCCTGTACCACAGATTAATATACCCTTTGAACTATCATTTTTAATAACACTTTGACAAACTTTTGCTGCAAAATCTGGATAATCTACACGATCTGTATTTGCTGGACCTAAATCTACTACTTCATGCCCTTTTTTTTCAAATAACTCTTTTACAAAAGTTTTTATTCTAACTCCAGCATGATCACTTGCTATAAAATATTTCATTAATATATCCCTTTTACTTGTAAATCTTTATAATTAATCTCTTGCTCTAAATCTTTTACAGATCTAAAAACTCTATCCCATCTAATATTTTTATCTTTATCCCAAGAAAAATAAACAAACCATGGTTTTCCTACAATAAATTTATATGGAACTGTTCCCCAAAATCTACTATCATTACTATGATCTCTATTATCACCCATCATAAAAAATTCACCTTTTGGAACTTGTATTGGAATCATATTAAAAAGTTTTTCTGGATTCATACCATTTTGAACTACTTGAGGATCATTATGTATACCAGGGTATTTTTTTCTATATGGATCTACAACCCACATTTTACCACCGGCTTGTACAAGTTGATCAATTGGGTAATTTTTTTTCATATAATCTTCACCCTCATGCATACTTATAAGTAGATGTTTATCTTGTAAAGCAATAATATCTCCACCAAGTCCTACGCATCTTTTTACATAATGAATTAACTCATTTTTAGGATATCTAAATACAACAATATCACCTCTTTGTGGTTTGCTACCCTCTATTAAATGTCCATTATTATTAAAATCTGGAAATACTTTTACCTCTATCCAAGGAATTCTAGGAGTTGGTATACCATAAGAGAATTTTTTTACAAAAAGCATATCACCTATTAATAAAGTGTTTTTCATACTTCCACTAGGAATTACAAATGCTTGTGCAATAAAAAATATAATAGATAATACAATTACTACCGTACCAGTCCAAGTTGTAGACCAGTTATAAATCTTTTTTACCATCTATTTAATCTTTCTTTTCTGTGCTGCAGTTATTGTATTTTGAAGTAACATGGCTATAGTCATAGGACCAACTCCACCTGGAACAGGCGTAATATAAGAACATTTTGGCGATACATTATCAAAATCTACATCACCTACTAATTTCCCATTTTCTAATCTATTTATACCAATATCAACTATTATAGCATCAGGTTTTACCATATCCTCTTTTATTAGATTTACAACACCAACACCAACACAAATTATATCAGCTCTTAAAGTATGAGCTTTTAAATCTTTTGTAAAAATATGACATACATCAATAGTAGCATTAGCATTTAAAAGCAAAGTTGCAAGTGGTTTTCCAACAATATTAGAAGCTCCTACTACACATACATCTTTACCTTGTAAATCTATATTGTATTCTTTAAACATCTCCATAATACCATAAGGAGTTGCAGGGATAAATCCATCTAATCCTGCAGTTACTCTTCCTACATTATATGGATGAAATCCATCTACATCTTTAGCTGGATCAATCGCTTCAAGTATAGCTGTTGTATCTATATGCTTAGGTAGAGGCAATTGTACTAAAATCCCATCAATATTCGGATTTTCATTCATCATTGCTATTATCTCTAAGATATTTTCTTGAGATATAGTATCTGGCATCTCATGAACAATTGAATATATACCAGCTTCTTTACAAGCACGACTCTTCATATTTACATACGCTGCACTAGCTGGATCTGCTCCAACTAATACTACAGCCAAACCTGGAGTTACCTCTTTTTGCTCTTGCAATATCTGTACATCTTGTTTAACTTTTTGTTTTATCTTATTTGAAAGTGCTTTACCATCAAGAATTTGCATTTGTACCTAAACCTTATATTAATTTTTAGCTAGATATAATATCTAAAAAGTTTTTATATAAAGGTTAAATAGTATTGCTTAGAATTTCTATATTTATTGCACTAATTGCTACGCTTAGTCTAGCTCAAGAAAAAATTGATAATTCATTTATAACAAAATTTGAATACGGTCAAATGTTGTATGAAAATCCAAGAGGTATTGGATGTCATAAATGTCATGGTAAAGATGCTAAAGGTTCATTTATAGCTTTATATAAAGATAAAGATAAAAATATCCATAAAATTACAGCCCCAAATATTACTAATCTTACAAAAGAAAAATTCTATAAAAAAGTAAAAGTAAAAAAGAATAAATCAAAAATAATGCCAACATATTTTTTAACTGATGATGAATTAGATTCAATCTTTTTTTATATTAAAAATCTGGATTCAAACTTATGATAAACTCAGCACTTATGGTTGCAGGAGATAAGCAAAAACACTTAGATAATATAAAAAATCTAAAATGTGATATAGCAATAATTAATCTTGAAGATGCTGTACATGATAAAATATATGCAAGGAAATTAGTATATAACCACTTAAAGAACAATACTTACAATAATACTAAAATTGTTGTAAGAATAAACTCTTTAGATGAGTGTGGAATAGAAGATATACAACTAATAAATCAAATTAAACCATATGCTATACGAGTACCAAAAATCAATACCATAAAAGATATTGAATTAGCTTTAAATTTAATACACAAAGATATACAAATACACTTAAGTATAGAGACAAAACAAGCATTAAATTATTTATCAAAGTTTAAAATTGATAAAAGAGTTACAACTGTCTATCTTGGTATTTTGGATCTTCTTGAATCACTAAATATCAATCAAAATATTTTAAATCTAGATAATCCCACAATTGATTATATTTTAAGTAAATTTTTAGTGGATAGTAAAATTGCTGGGCTTTATCCAATATCATTTATTTATCAAGATTATAAAAATCTAGAAGAATTTGAATTATGGTGTATAAAAGAAAGAGATATGGGATTTGAATCTAAAGGTTGTATATCCCCTTCTCAAGTAGAAATTGTAAATAATATATTTAAAGTTTCTAAAGCAGAAATTCAAAAAGCTAAATATATAAAAAATATGTTTGAAAAACAAAAAGAAGAAGGTAACACAGGTTTTAGTGATGAAAAATACGGTTTTATTGATGAACCAATTTATAAAGATGCCCTACTAACTCTAAAAAAACTCTCTATTTAAACAAAGCTTAATCAAAAATTTAGTAAAATCGCGGTTCAAATTAAAAAAAGGAAACAAAATGTTAGAAGGAATACTTAGAGATAGTATCGTAAAACAAGCAACAAAATCATACAGACGAGATGGTTATCTAATTGCTAACATTTATGGTAAAGGTTTAGAAAATATAAACGCTGCGTTTAAATTAAATGATTTCATTAGATTTATGAAGAAAAAAGAAGATTTAGCGTTTGATGTAAAAGTTGGAGACAAACAACTTAAAGTTGTAGTACAAGAGTACCAAAAAGATCCATTAACAAATCAATTATTACATGTTGATATGATGGTAGCACAACCAGGAGTTAGATGTACTTATAAAGTTCCTGTAACTGTTGAGGGTACACCAAAAGGTCTTAAAAATAAAGGTCTATTTGCATTCCATAGAAAAAGAGTTGCAGTTAAATGTACAGTTGAAAACTTACCTCAATCATTTCATTTCCAAATTGATGATTTAGATACTGGTGATAATGTATTAGTAAGAGATATTAAACTTCCTGAAGGTGTAGAGTGTTTCTTAGACCCAAGAGTTCCAGTAATTGGTGTAGTTAAAGTTAAATAATGTATTTAATTGCAGGACTTGGTAATCCTGGTGAAAAATATTCACAAACACGCCACAATATAGGTTTTATGGTTATCGATGAGATAACCAAAAACTTATCAACTTCTCCTATAAACAAATCAAATTTTAAAGCTATTGTTCAAAAATATAAAAATTGTATATATGTAAAACCTCAAACTTTTATGAATCTTTCTGGTGAAGCAATACAACCAATTTGTAAATACTATAATATACCAGTTCAAAATGTTATTGTAATTCATGATGATTTAGATTTACCATTTGGAACTATAAAATTTAAAATTGGTGGAGGTCATGGTGGACACAATGGATTAAAATCAATAGATTCACACTGTTCAAAAGAGTATATACGAGTACGAATAGGTATAGGAAAACCACAAAACAAACAAGATGTTGCTTCTTTTGTTTTATCAAAATTCTCAAAAGAGGAATTTGATAAAATAAATGATATTATATCTCATACTATTACAGCAATTGAAGCGTTACAAAAAGAGGATTTAATTGAAGTAAAATCTAAGTATACGAAGAAACTATGAATATCCTAACAAAATATGTAATTGGTAAGTTTTTAAAATATTTTTTTATTATACTTATGGCATTAGAATTGTTTTTTGTAGGTATAGATTTTATGCAAAATTTTAAGGACTTACCTAATTCTGCAAATCTTCAACTTTTATATATCTTATATAATGGATTTTTTATATTAAGTATTACAATACCAATTTCACTATTATTTGCATGGATTACTACTTTAGTTTATATGGTAAGATACAATGAACTCGTAGCTGCATTTTCATTAGGTTCTAGTAAAAAAATGATATATTTTCCTATAGTATTAGTTTCTACATTTGTACTTTTAATATTTATAGCACTACAAATGACACCTTTAGCATATAGTGCAGAACAAAAAAGCAAAATATTAGATGGCATGTATTTTACAAATACCAAATCAGATCTATTTTTAAAATATAATGATTATTTTGTATTTTTCAAGCAACTTCATCCTTTAGAAAAAAAGGCAACTGGTATTCATATATTTAAAATTAAAGGTAATGATATTGAACAAAGTATTATTGCAAAAAGTGCAAATTATAAAGATAATAAATGGTATGTAAATGATGCAAAGATTATAACCAAACCATCAAATATCGGTTGGGATGATAGTGCTATTAGTATTAAGTATGCAAAAACATTAAACACTCTAGATGGATTTAATCCTGATATTTTAAATAACGTATATGATACAAAATCAAGTTTTTCTATACTTGATGCACTAAGTGCAATTAAACTTCTTGATGCTCAAAATGTTGATACAAATAAAATAAAAGCATCATTATACTATCAGCTATTTTCTTATTTTATAATTATCCCTTTAATAATACTATTTTTTAATTTTATAACTATTAATCACAGATTTTTTAATGCAGCGAAATATACCTCTATTACTATATTTACAACCCTTGTAATATGGGGAATATTTTTTATGTTTTATAAACTTGCTATGGGTGATGTATTAAAAGCTGAATTCGCCCTACTTCTTCCACTTGCATTACTCTATATATCAACTATATTTTTACTTAAATTAGGATCAAATAGATGAGTAAAATTAAAGCCTACGGTGTATGCTTATATAAAATAATTGATAAAAATAATATAGAAATATTATTATGTAAATCAGTACAAAGTAATGAAAAATGGGGATTACTTAAAGGTGGAAGTGAGAAAAATGAAACAAAAATACAAACTGCACTTAGAGAATTTAAAGAAGAATCTTCAATAGAACTAAGTGAAAAAGATTTAGAAAACTATTTTGAACAACAAAATGAAACGAAAGATATAGGAGTGTGGTTAGTAAATGCTAATAAAATACAAAATTTAAATAAATATTTTATAAATGATACATTAAAACACAATCTTTTATCATGGGAAAATTCTAAAGTAAAATTCTTTAATCTTAATAATTTACCTCCAATTAAAAAGAAACAAATATTTTTAGTAGCTCAAATTAAGGATTATTTACAAAATACTCATCAATCCCATTAGCAATACCTAGTGCTAAATTATCTTGATAAGTTTTATTTACTAATCTAAGACTCTCTTTTGGATGAGTTATATATCCTATTTCAATCAAAATTGAAGGCATTTGTGCTCCAACAAGAACCCAAAATGGTCCTTCTCTAACTCCATGATCAACTACACCCTTATATTTCTTTTCAAGATTAAATAATAAATTTCTATGTACATCGATAGATAACTTATGTGATGCTGTTATTTTAGTTTGATTTGTCATAAATAGAAACTCATTCTTTGATGAGTTATCCATCTTTCTCATATCAGATCTATTCTCCAAGGCAGCAACCCTTTTTGCTCTTTCACTACGTGCAGGTGAAAGGAAAAATGTTTCAATACCTTTTGCATCTTTAACTCTTTTTTTAGCTGCTGCATTAGCATGTATAGATATAAATATATTAGCATCTTTTCTATTTGCTAGTTTTGTTCTATTTCTTAATGTTATAAATTTATCTCTTGTTCTTGTAGTATAAACCTTATAACCTCGTTTTTTTAAAATATTTTTTAGTTTATTTGAAACACTTAAAACAACATTTTTCTCTCTGTAACCTTTATATCCGATTGCACCAGTATCTTTACCACCATGACCAGGATCTAAAACAATTATTTTAGAATGTCTAAAATCATATAAGTTACTTTTTTTATTTATTGTTTTATCTGGATTTAAAACAGTAATTATTAATTGATTTTGGATAATTTCATACTTTGTTTTTAAATTTTTTTTATGTGCAAAAATAATTCTTAGTACATTTTTTCTATATTGAGTTATATAAATTCTATTTACACCAGCTATAGTTAATTTTGTAGGTCTTGCATCTTTAAAATTTCCAACAATATCATATACATCTTTATGTAAGTTTGTATAATGAAGTTCAAAAAATTTAATATCTTTTTTTGAGATATTGCGTTCAAAATTAATAATTATTTGATTATCTTGTGCAAATACTGTTTGAATCTCTAAAGATTGTTTTTTTTCAAGCTTTGATGGTATTTTATTTTTTATTTTAGGTTTTGTTTTTACTTGTTTTATTTTTTTAGGTTTATCTTTTTTTGTAGTATTTTCAGGTTTTGGTTTTAAAGCTTCTTCAAATAATGAAGCAACTTTATTTTTATGTAGCTCTTTTTCATATCTAGCTACATTTAGCTCTAATTTTTTACCAAATGATATTACCTCTTTTAAGTACTTTTGCTTTAAAGAGGTATTACCATTTAATTTTGCTTTTAAATATTGTAATTTTGATTGATTAAATTTTTCTGTAATATCATCATAGTCTATATTAGCATTTAATAATGCACCAAAGATAAAAAGAAAAAGAAAAATAAACCTATTGATACTATTCTCCGTTGGTCAATTTTTCCATTAATTCTTTTACACTAATGATTTTATCTAATTTATATCCATTTGCTCCAGTAAAAAATAAACCATTTTCAACTCCACCTTCGTAAGCTTCACTTAGTCTATCTGCAATACAATATCCAACAACTTTAGCTTCTTCTCCCCTATTACAAGGAGCTACACAATTTGAAATACAAGCAACTTTTGGTGCAGTATTATTTTTAATATTTTCTTGAAGTTGAGTCATAACTCCACGAGCAGGTAATCCAACTGGAGATTTAAGAAGTTTAATATCGTCTTCTTTTGCATCTAATAGCACTTTTTTAAAGTTTGCATGAGCATCACATTCATAAGTACCTATAAATCGTGTAGCCATTTGAACTCCAGCACAACCCATATCTAAATACTTATCAATATCACTTTTATCCCAGATTCCACCCGCAGCAATTACAGGAATATTACCCCAATTTTTAGCTTCTTCAATCACAGGAGGAACAATATTTTCTAAAGCAAATTCTTCTTTAAAACAATCATCATATTTAAATCCTTGATGACCACCACTTAGTGGACCTTCAACTATAACTGCATCAGGTAATTTATCATATCTTTTCCATTTTTTACAAATAAGTTTCAATGCTCTTGCACTACTTACAATAGGTATAAGCGCAACATCAGGAAAATCTTTTGTAAATTCTGGCATATTTGTAGGGATACCAGCCCCTGTTATTATAATATCAGCTCCTGCTTCACATGCATCTTTTACAATATTGCCATATCCATTTGAAGCATATAATACATTTACAGCTAATGGTGCATCACCACATATTTTTCTTGCATTTTTAATAATAGCAAATAATCCATCTCTAGAATAAAAATTCTCTTCAGTATGTGGTTTATCTTGAATATTTTTATGAGAATATGCTTTATTTTGATAATATCCAGTACCAACAGCACTTACAACACCTAAACCACCTTCAGCACTAACTGTTCCAGCTAGTTTATCCCAGCTTACACCAACACCCATACCACCTTGTATTATAGGTTTTGATATCTCATATTTACCAATTTTCAAATTACTTCTCCCATACTGATTAATTAATTATTATTTTAGCGAAATTTTTCTTACCTTTTTGTAATATATACTCTCCGCTTTGTAAATTCATCTTATCGTCACTAATCTTCACTTGATCTATTTTAACAGCCCCTGCTTTTACATCTCTTCTTGCTTGTGAAGTTGATGGTACAAGTTTAGCATCAACCAACACTTGACATATCCAAGTGTCATTTTCAAATGTAAATGAAGGCATATCTGTAGGTATATCTTTTTTTGCAAAAATTTTACTAAATTCATCAGCAGCAACTCCACCAGCACCAGCGCCATGAAATCTATCAACTATTTCCATAGCTAACATCTCTTTTACTTTTTTAGGGTGTAAAGTTTTATTTTCTACACCTTTTTTAAGCTCTTCTATTGATTTTAAACTTTTTGTTGATAAAAGTTCATAATATCTCCACATAAGCTCATCACTAATAGATAAAATTTTACCAAACATATCATTTGCATTATCAGTAACACCAATATAGTTACCCAAAGATTTACTCATCTTTTGAACACCATCAAGACCTTCAAGTATTGGCATCATTAATACAGCTTGTTGTTTACCTGTATTATATGCTTTTTGCAAAGTTCTTCCCATAAGCAAATTAAATTTTTGATCTGTACCACCAAGCTCAATATCTGTATTCATTGCAACTGAATCATACCCTTGAAGTAATGGATAAGTAAATTCACTTACTGCAATTGGTATATTTGCAGCATATCTTTTTGAAAAATCATCTCTTTCTAGCATTCTTGCTACTGTAAGATTTGAAGCAAGAGATATCATACCTGCAGTTCCTAATTCATTTAACCAAGTTGAATTAAACATCACTTTTGTTTTAGATTCATCAAGTATTTTAAATACTTGCTCTTTATATGAAACAGCATTATCTTGTACATCTTGAGCACTTAATACTTTTCTTGTTTCACTTTTACCTGTTGGATCTCCAATAGTAGCAGTAAAATCACCAATTAAAAATTGTACAATTCCACCAAATTGTTGAAAAGTTGCAAGTTTTTGAATTAAAACTGTATGTCCCAAGTGTAAATCTGGAGCAGTTGGATCAAACCCAGCTTTTACATAATAGTTTTCACCAGTCTCATAATATCTTCTAACTAACTTTTCAATAGCTTCATTATCAATAATTTCAGCTGTTCCTCTATTTATCTCAGCTAGTGCTTCATCTACTTTATTTTGTATATTTTCCATTATTTATCCTATTTATATGCATCATTTGTTGAAAAAAATTCAATTACTTTAACTTTTCTTTCTATCAATGAACGCACTTTTTGTTTATCTTTTTCATTTATTTCAAATTCAATATCACAATATTGTACCAATGAATATTTATCTTTTCCATACTCAATAGATAAAATATAACAATTTAATTTTGACATGTATGTAAGAAGTTTTGCCAACTCCCCTTTTGTACTTGGAATACTAATTACCATTTTATACTCATATGATTTATTTTTTGCCCAAGTACAATAAACCATCTGTTTTTCATTTTTAATCATCTCATATGCTCTATCACACATTTTATGATGAACAATTACATTTGAACCTTCTCTAAAGGCTACTATATCATCACCAAATTTTGGATGACAACAATGATCAAATTCTACATGATTTATATTAAAATTTGAATTTACCATAAGGTTATCAAATTTATAAAGTTTCAAATTTAATGATTGAACTTTTAATCTTGCTACTAAACCATCATTTTTTCTTATATCTTTTTCTATAGTTCGTTTTATATGCTTGGCATAATCCAATGTTTTTGGTATTTTATGAAGACCTTCAAATTTTCTATCTTTTAAAATATTTTTTGTATATCTTGAAAAAATTGTATTTAAAATATTTTTTCCAGTTAGATAATCTATCTCTTTTATTCTACTTGCACAAAGCATTTTTATAGATTTAATTGCTTTTGAAGTCTTAAGCATCTCTATCCAACTACATCTTGGAATTGAAATATCACCTGTAATTATCTCTATAACATCACTACTTCTAAGTTCTGTTAAAAGTGGCTTTTTAATTGTATTTATAATACACTCAATTGCATGTTTTCCCACATCAGAGTGAATAGCATATGCATAATCAACTGCAGTTGATCCTCGAGGTAGTGTAAATGTATCACCTTTTGGAGAATATACAACTATATCTTCGCTATATAAATCTTGTTTTGCATCACTATAGAATTCTTCTATATCGTCATTGCTATACTCTAAAGAGTGTAGCCAATTAAGATTTGGACTTTGAAGATTTTGACTATCTTTATATATCCAATGAGCTGCAATTCCATACTCTGCAACCTCATGCATCTCAAATGTTCTTAGTTGAACTTCAAAAATTGTAGAGTTATGAAACACTGTTGTATGTAAAGTTTGATACCCATTCTCTTTTGGAGTTGCTACATAATCTTTAAATCTTGCAATCAATGGTTTATAAGCAATATGCATATGTCCTAAAACATTATAACAATCTATTGGTTTTTTTACTAAAATTCTAACTGCCATAAGATCCAATACCTCTTCAATTGAGATACCTTTTCTTTGCATTTTTAAATATATAGAGTAGTGATGTTTGATTCTACTAAAAATTTGATAATCATCTTTACAATAACCATTTTTTTCTAAAATCTTTTGTGTATCACTAATAAATCTATTAAAAGTAGTTTGAATCTTATGTTGATTATTATGTATAAATTTATCTATTACAGCATAATCACTTGGCATCAAATAGTAAAATGACAAATCTTCAAGAAAGTTTTTTAATGTTGATATACCAAGTCTATGAGCAATAGGAGCATAAACAACTAAAGTCTCTTCAGATATACGAAGTTGTTTATCCTCTTTAAGAGCATCAAGAGTAAGCATATTATGAAGTCTATCACATAATTTTACAACCAATACTCTTACATCACTAATTGAAGCTAAGAGCATTTTTCTAAATGTCAATGCTGAACTTAATAATCTTTCATTTGAGTTTGATGAATTTAATTGAGTTTCTCTGATTTCTACAATCTTTGTAAGACCATCAACCATAATTGATACATCTTCTCCATATTCTTCAGATATAAATTCAAGAGAATAATCAGTATCTTCAACTACATCATGAAGAAGTGCTGCAATTACCATACTTTCATCATGTGAAAAATGTGCAGTTATTGCGGCAACTAAAATTGGATGAACTACATATGGTTCACCACTTTTTCTTTTTTGATCTTTATGTGCAAACATACAAAAGTCTAAAGCTTTTTGTATATCTACAGTAATATTAATTTGTGAGTGCAACTGCTCAATTGCTAAATCAATTGTATTAACTGATTTTAAATTATGTATAAAAAGATCCATTAAACTATTTGTTAACTACACCTTCAATAGTTAATAATCCTAAACCAATTTCATCAATTGCAATATCTGTATATTTCATATGTTGTGTATTTGTTTCAAGTAATGGTTTAGCTCCTCTACTTAATTCATCTGCTCTTTGTCCTACTGCTAATGATAATATATATCTATCATTATTAACAAATTTTAAAGCTCTTGATACTCTTTCTTCTAATCTCATTTTTATCCTTTTATTTATAATTTATTTTACTATTGAACATTTTGAATAATCACCTTGGATTATTGCAAGTAAGTTCCCTTTTTCATTCATATTTGCTACAACAATTGGCAAACTATTGTCTTTTGCTAGTGCAATTGCAGTATCATCCATAACTTTTATATGATCTTTTAATGCATCATCATAACTGATAATATCTAATTTAACAGCATCATCAAATTTCATAGGGTCTTTATCATATACACCATCAACTTTTGTTGCTTTGATTAACATTTGAGCATCAATCTCTGTTGAACGAAGAGTTGCAGCAGTATCAGTAGTAAAAAATGGATTACCTGTACCAGCTGAAAAAATTACAACTCTACCTTTTTCAAGATGTCTTTTTGCTCGTCTAACAATAAATGACTCTGCAATTTGTTCCATCTTTATAGCACTTTGAAGTCTTACTTCAACACCAATATGCTCTAAGGCTTCTTGCATAGCTATACCATTTATAACAGTTGCTAACATACCCATATAATCACCACTAGTTCGCTTAATAATACCATCTGCTGCTGCACTTACACCTCTAATAATATTACCACCACCAATAACAATACCAACTTCAACACCAGCTTCAACTAATTGTTTTATTTCATTAGCAATATAGGCTAAAATTTTTGTATCAATTCCATAACCTTTATCACCAGCTAAAGCTTCACCTGAAAATTTTACAAGAACACGTTTATTCATAAAATAGATCCTTTATTAATTTGCTGATAATATCTAATTTTTGTTTAAATTATGATGAGAGAATATTTTAGATTTATTTATATATTTATTGGTACATTTGTGATAAAATATATTTAAGTAATTAATAATAATTCAGGACTTTATTATGAATATAAATGTACTAATAGTTGATGATAAACAATCAAATCTTATCTCATTAGAACTCCTAATCAATCAAATAAGTTCAAAATCAAATGTTATAAAAGCTCAAAGTGCAAATGAAGCTTTAGATATACTTTTAAAAAAACAAATCGATTTAATATTATGTGATATTCAAATGCCAATAATGGATGGTTTTGAATTTGCTAACTTACTAAAACAAAATCATAAAACAAAAAATATACCTCTTATATTTTTAACTGCAATACACAAAGATAAACAATCACAAAAAAGAGGCTTTGATCTTGGTGCTATTGATTATATTACTAAACCAATAGATGAAATACAATTAACTAATAAAATAAAAATTTACGAAAAATTAATATTACTTCAAAAACAAATGAAGCAAGATGAATTAGTATATGCAAAAGCAATAGAAGATAACTCTCCAAATATTATTATAATAACTAAAGAAAATAAAATTAAACATGCAAATAAAAAATTCTTTGAATTTACAGGGTACACTACATTAAATAATTTTAAAAAAGACCACCAATGTATATCAGACTTCTTTGAAGAAAAATCTGATTTTATTCAAAAAAATATTAATAATACTTACTGGATTGATTATATTTTATCGACACCAAATGAGCCACATATAGCAATAATTAAAAAAGATTCTAAAGACTACTATTTTCAAATTCACTGTTCTAAAATAAATACAGATAAACATACAGAATATATTACAACATTTGAAGATATTACAGAAATAAAAAATATAAATCAAGAACTTTACAAACTAAAATCAGCAATAGAAAATTCTCCAATTTCAATAGTTATTACTGATACTGAAGGAAAATTGGAATATGTAAACCCTTGGTTTAGTAAAGTAACTGGTTATTCTTATAAAGAGGCAATTGGAATGAATCCAAATATTCTAAAAACAGGATATACAAAAGATGAAGAATATCGTGAATTATGGACTGAAATTACACACGATCATATTTGGAGAGGTGTATTTAAAAATAAAAAGAAAAATGGCCAAGAATATTGGGAATCTGTATTAATAACTCCAATTCATAATAGTGATGGAAATATAATAAATTACCTTGGTATTAAACAAGAAATTACAGAACAAGTTTACTTAAGACAAGAGATAAAAGAGCAAGAAGAGATTATGATAGCACAAAGTAGACATGCAGCTATGGGTGAGATGATTAGTATGATTGCCCACCAATGGAGACAACCTCTAAGTATAATCTCAATGGGAGTAAATAATATTTTAGCTGATATTGAACTGGACTTACTAAATAAGGAAACTTTAAAGGGCACAGCTTTTGAGATAATAACCCAAACTCAAAAATTATCAAAAACAATAGATGATTTCAAAGATTTTTTCAAGCCAAATAAAGAAAAAGAAGAAACCACTATTGATAAAATTTTAAGTGATACTTTTAATGTTATAGGTAATTCATTGGAAAATAATGATATTCAAGTAATTACAAATTATAAATCAACTAAAACAATAAAAACATATCCTAGAGAAATTATGCAAGTATTTATCAATATACTTAAAAATGCTAAAGAGGTATTACTAGAAAAAAATATAAAAACAAAACAAATATTTATAATTACAGAGGATATTGAAAATAGCATAAATATCAAAATATGTGATAATGCACTTGGAATATCTCAAGATATTATGAATCAAATATTTAATCCTTATTTTACAACAAAAAATCAACAAAATGGTACAGGACTTGGACTATATATATCTAGAACAATTATTGAAAAGAATTTATTAGGCTCTATTAAAGCTTATAATAAAAATGATGGTGTATGTTTTGAAATTATCTTACCTAGAGAAATATGAATAGGAAAGAATTAAGAAAAAGGTAAAATAAATGGAAGATATTAATATTATTAGAGACAAAATACAGCATCTTAAAGTTTTATTTGTAGATGATGAAGAACAAATTAGAGAAGGTACTTATAAGTTATTAAGTAAATTTTTTACTGTTATAAAAACATGTAAAGATGGTCAAGAAGGGGTTGAACTTTTTACAAAAGAAAATGATTTTGACATAGTAATTACAGATATAAGAATGCCAAAATTAAATGGAATTGATATGATTAAAAAAATAAAAGAGATAAATCCAAACATATTTGTGATATTCATAACAGCTTCCAGAGGAAAATTAGATATAAATGAAAACTTATATAATCTCTATCTAACAAAACCAATTTTATATGATGATATAAAAACGATTATAAATGAGGCTTATAAATTATAATTTTTTAATTTTATCTATCTCATCTCTTAATCTAATAGCTTCTTCAAAATGTAGGTCTTTTGCAGCTTTTTTCATCTTGGAATTTAGTTCAACAAGCATCTTTTTTCGCTCAGATACTGGCATCTTTTCTAATTTTTGAGTTTTACTATAAAGGTCATCATACTCTTCAATCTTTAAGTTTTCATCCAACATTCTTTTTGTAGAAGTGGGTGTAATATTATGCTCTTTATTATGTTTATCTTGGATTTCTCTTCTTTGATTTGTAGTATCAATAGCATATTGCATAGATTGAGTAATTTTATTTGCAAATAGAATTACTCGTCCCTCTTGATTTCTTGCAGCTCGTCCTATAGTTTGAATTAAACTTGTTTTACTTCGTAAAAATCCTTCTTTATCAGCATCTAAGATAGCAACAAGTGAGGTTTCAGGGATATCTAATCCCTCTCTTAAAAGATTTATTCCAACCAAAATATCAAATTCTCCAAGTCTTAAAGCTCTTATGATTTGATTTCTTTCAATTGCATCAATCTCTGAATGCATATATTTTATTTTTAACCCTAAGTCTGCATAATATGCACTAAGTTCTTCTGCCATTTTTTTAGTTAGAACTGTTACTAATACTCTTTGCTTTTTAGCAACAACTTTTTTTATTTCATCAAATAAAGTTTCAACTTGGTACGTACTTGGCTTTATCTCAATTATAGGATCAAGAAGTCCAGTTGGCCTAATAATTTGTTTAACAACTACGCTACTTAAATCAAGCTCAAGCTCATTTGGTGTAGCACTTACAAATAAAAATTTTGCATCTTTATTTATATATTCATCAAACATTAAAGGTCTATTATCTAGTGCACTTGGTAGTCTAAATCCATAATCTACTAATACCTCTTTTCTACTTCTATCTGCAGAATACATACCTCTAAATTGAGATAAAGACACATGTGACTCATCAACTATAAGTAAAAAATCTTTATTTTTTGATTCAAAATAATTTATTAATGAGTATGGAGTTTCCCCAGCTTTTTGCCCTGTAAGATGTCTTGCATAATTCTCAATCCCTTTACACATACCTGTGGCATTTAGCATCTCTAAATCAAATTCTACTCTTTGTTGAAGTCTTTGATATTCTACAAGTTTATCCTCTTGTTTAAAATAAGCCAATCTACTATCAAGTTCTTTTTCAATCTCATCAATAGCAATTGCTAATTTATCATTTGACACAACAAACGGATTAACTGAATATACTGTAATAGTATCAAGTTGTTTAATTTTATTATTTGTCATATACTCCATTTTTGTAATAGATTCTACTTCATCACCAAAAAACTCAATTTTGATATACTCATCATCAAAATATGCTGGATAGATATCAATAACATCACCATTTACTCTAAAATCACTTCTATCAAAAAACTGATCATTTCTTTTATATCCCATCTCTACAAGTTTGAGTAATAATGTTTTTTGCGAATACTCTTGACCTACTTCAAGCTTTTGCACCATTGAGCTGTACTCTTCTGGTGATCCTAAACCATAATTTGCTGAAACTGATGCTATTACAATTACGTCATCAAAACTAAGGAGTGATGCAGTTGTACTAAGTCTTAATCTTTCCAGTTCTTCATTTATAGAACTATCTTTTTCTATAAATAGATCTGAACGTGGAATATAAGCTTCAGGTTGATAATAATCATAATAAGATATAAAATACTCTACATGATTGTTTGGAAAGAATTGTTTAAATTCACTATAAAGCTGTGCTGCTAGAGTTTTATTATGTGTCATAATAAGTGTTGGCATTTGTGTTTTTTCAATCACTTTTGCCATAGTATAGGTTTTACCACTTCCTGTTACTCCAAGAAGTGTATTATATTTATTACCTTTTTCAATAGAATCTACCAATTGTTCTATTGCTTTTGGTTGATCTCCTGCTGGTTCATAATCTGATTTTACTTTAAATGGTGTCATAAGCGGATTATACCTAAATGATTTGATACTTTTGCTTTTAAATAAATTATTGTATTAATTATTCTTGAATTGCAATATTTTTTCCAAATCATTATTAATTTTATTAAGTTCTTCTTGTTTTTTTATTACACTTTTTTTATACTCTAATATTGTATTTTTTGTAAATTTATTAATAACATAAATTA
>CAZAOJ010000006.1:0-37780 GCA_964486745.1 uncultured Arcobacteraceae bacterium | reverse complement strand
TTTTCATTTAATTGAAACACTATTTTAATTCCTAATTATTTATGTTTTGATAATAGGTTTTATAATATAAAATATTTTTATACAAATTTATATTATGTGTTAAAAAATAAGCTAATACTCCAAATAACCAATATGAAAACCATTGAGATATCATGCCAATAAATCCATCTTCATAGTAATAATCAACAACTTGAAATATTAAAAAAAATATTATAGATGATTTAATATTTATATAGTTTAAATTAGGAATAATTTCCAATATTTTTAAACCTTTTAATTTTATTTTTTGATATATAAATCCAACTAATAATAGTATATTTATTATATAGATTATATATTCATCTTTTAATAAAAATATAATTTTATCTAATGGCAAAAACATATAATATACTAAAGCTATTGCAAATAGTGTTAATATCAACAATAAATTTATTTTAATCATATATTATTTTCGTCTTTTTTATACTTTACTAAAAACAATAATAAAATACTAATATCTTTACTTGTCCAAATAACTTGATCTAGTAAATATTTTTTTGTCCCACTTTGTGATACTTCTTTATTATATTTTTCAAAAATTGGATGTAATTTTTGTTCTAGTGAATAAACACTTAAATCAACTAACTCTTTTGGAAATATATTTTGATAATCTGGAAGATAAATATCCATCTCTTCTTTATACATTTTGATAATAACTGACACTTGCCATGTATGCCACTCTAAATCAACCATATCTTTTAGTAATTTATTTTTATAATCTAAGGCTTTGTATGTTTTAAGTTCATCTTGAGCTAATAATCTTAACTCTTTTTTATTTAGTTTTTTTACAACTAAAGGTAAATTAACTTTTAATAGATGTTTTTTAAAGTTTATTTGCATCTGTTCATTTTCATTATTATTGCTTTTTTTATTAAAGTTTTTTAATATAATTAATATTAAAACTAGGACTACTAATATTACTCCAGTAATTATGTATATATTCATATTTGATACTCCAAAATTTTATTATATTTTACGCGGATTATATAATAAAATTATTTTATAGTAGATTAATTTAGTTTTAAGATGATAATAGTTATCATTTCCAAAATTAAAAGGTTTATATTATGACATTAGATAAATTAGCAAAACATGAAGAGGCAATTATTACTAAATTAAATTGCAATGATGAGTTAAAACAAAGATTTTATTCATTTGGACTTATCGAAGGGGCAACTATCAAAATTGAACATTGTGCTATTGGTAAAAAAACTCTTGAGGTTATTGTAGATAATACTGCAATTGCTATACGAAATGAAGAAGCACAACAAATAGAAGTAGATAAGGTATAAAAAATGGAAGCAATAAAACTTGTACTTGCGGGACAACCAAATGTAGGAAAATCATCACTTATAAATGCTATGGGAAATACTCATTTAAAAGTTGGTAATTTTTCTGGAGTTACTGTTGAAAAAACTCAAGTTTGTTTTGAACACCATTGCCATGAGTTTGAGATGATTGATCTTCCTGGAACTTATTCAATTGAAGGTTTTTCACAAGAAGAAAAAGTGGCAAAAAACTATCTATTAAATGAAGATTATGATGTAATCATAAATGTAATTGATGCAACTCACCTTACAAGAAACCTATTATTAACTTTAGAGCTTTTAAATCTAAATAAAAAAATGGTAATTGCCTTAAATATGATGGATGAAGCAAAAAAAGAGAACTTAGAAATTAATGTAGAGCAAATCCAAACACTTACAGGAATTCCTGTTGTTGCAGTATCTGCAAATGAAAAAATGGGTATTGATGAACTGTTTGAAAAAGTACATGATGTTTATAATGCAAAAAGACCTCACTCTAATATTATTTATAATGATGCTATAGAGAATGAAGTAGTTAAATTAAAAGAGTTTATTAAAGAGAAAGGTTTTTTCTATGAAGATTTAAGTGCAAGGGAGATTGCAGTTAAACTTTTAAGAGAAGATCAAGATCTTTATAAACATATACATGATAATCCAATTTTTATAGAGTTACAGCCACTATTAGTTGAGAGTCTAAACAATATCTATACTTATTATGAAACAAAAAATATGAAAGATATTAGTAGTAGAGAATATTTTGCTATTGCAAAGGGTATTCAAAAAGAAACTGTAGTTTGTAAAAGAAAAAAGAACTATAAAACTATTACTCAAAAACTTGATTCTATACTAATTAACCAATATGTAGGGATCCCTATATTTTTATTTTTTATGTGGGGATTATTTCAATTAACTTTTACCATTGGTTCTATACCTATGGATTGGATTGATGCTGGTATTGGTTTATTTGGAGATGAAGTTGCAGCAAATATAAGTAATGAAACATTACGAAGTGTTATAGTTGATGGTATTATCAATGGTGTTGGTGCAGTATTACTTTTTTTACCAAATATTATAATTTTATTTTTAGGTATAGCCTTACTTGAAACTACAGGATATATGAGTCGAGTTGCTTTTTTATTAGATGGTTTTTTCCATAAATTTGGACTTCATGGGAAAAGTTTTATTCCACTAGTAACTGGGTTTGGATGTAGTATCCCTGCATATATGGCTGCACGGACTTTAAAAAGCCAAAAAGATAGACTTATTACTTTATTTATAATTGGATTTATGAGTTGTGGAGCAAGATTGCCTATTTATGTACTATTTACTGGTGCATTTTTTGCACCTGAACAAGCTGGAAATGTACTATTTTTAATATATATTTTTGGAGCTATTTTAGGTCTTATTATGGCAAAACTATTAAGATCTCTTATATTTAAAAATGAAGATGAACCTTTTGTTATGGAGATGCCAAAATATAGATTACCTTCACTAAAACTATTATGGTTTATTGTTTCAAAAGAGGCATGGATGTATCTACAAAAAGCAGGTACATTTATACTTGCAGCTAGTATTTTAATATGGTTTGCATCAAACTATCCAAAAATGCCAGATGCAACACCCTCTGTTCAACTCGAAAATTCATATTTAGGTCAAATAGGAAAAGCTAGTGAGCCGTTTTTTGCTCCACTTGGATATGATTGGAAGATGACAGTTGCACTTGAAACAGGACTTGCAGCTAAAGAGGTAGTTGTTGCGACATTGGGTATTTTATACAATAATGATGAAAATGCAGATGAAAACAGTGACTCTTTAATTCAAGCATTAAAAGATAATATATCATTTCCATCTGCTATGTCATTTATAGTATTTGTAATGATTTATTTACCATGTTTTGCTGCTTCTATTGTATTTGCTAAAGAAGCTGGAGGAAAAAGATATCTAGTGTACCTATTTTTACTTACAACTATTACAGCATGGATATTATCATTTGCTATGTATAATATATCTAGTATGTTTGTATAAACTTAGATACAAATTGGCAAGATTAAATATTTAATCTTGCCAAATCTTTATAGTTCTTTATTTCTAATTCTTTAATATTTATATGAGTAAATTTAATTTCCATAAGAGATGAATCAAACTCTTCAAGATCTAGAAATATAGTTTCATCTATATTTAATACAGACTTACATAAACACACAAAATCATCGCCATGTATTCTAAATACTAAAATATCTTTATCTAAAACTATTAATAATTTAGCTAATCGTTTAAGAAAATTATCTCCACTTTCCCAACCATATTTTTTATTATAATCTGTAAAATTATGAATATTAAAGATATACATATCAGTATATTTATTATCATAATGATTTCTAGATAACATCAATTCTAAGTAGTTTTGATTATATGCTCCAGTAACTTGATCTTTATAAAAATATGCAAATCTTTCTGCTTCAAGTGAATTTATGGGAAATTGATTTATGTGTTCATCTATTTTTACATTTTTAAAAACTTTCACTGCAACGTCAACAATCTCTTTTGTAAACCAAATATTACTTAATGATTTTATCTCAAGAATAGCCTCTTTAACACTTTTTCTTGTTTTATATATTCTATTTGTAGTCATAGCATCAAAAGTATCTGCAATAGCCATAATTTGTGATTCAATCTTAATATCATTGCCCATTAGATTATTTGGATACCCACTACCATCAAATCTTTCATGATGTGCTAAAACAATATCTGCAATCTCTACAAACATAGGAATATTTTTTAGCATATTATATCCAATTTGTACATGTTCTTGAATCAACTTATACTCAAGTTCATTTAAAGAGCTAGGTTTTAATAATATATTATCAGGTATTGATATTTTTCCAATATCATGTAAAATACCAGCTTCATAAATTAAATCACATTTATCCTCACTCATACCCATTTCAATAGCAATATTTTTTGAATAATGAGCAACCCTTTGAGAATGTCCACCTGTGTAAGTATCACGACTCTCTATAATGTCAACCAAAGCATATAAAGTTTTTTTATAATTTTCTAATTTCTCTTCTTGTAATTGTGTTGTTTCTTTAATTTTATCTAATACAATTGATTCTAATTCTATTTTATATTTCTCATTTTCTTGATAATTTTTTATTTTTAATAAAATTTTATACAACAGACTATTCATTTGATTATAATCAATTGGCTTTAAAATATACCCATCAATTCCCAAAGATATAGATTGGGTAAAATTACTCGTATCTGAATATGCAGATACAATTATTATATTTTGGTTCTCATTTATTTGTTTAATTTTTTTTGATAATTCCAAGCCATCCATCTTTGGCATTTTAATATCAGTTAAAACCAAATCTATTTTATTTATTTTATATAACTCAAAAGCTTCTATACCATTTGATGCCGTATATACAGTATGAAATAATTTTTTTAAATAAATATCAATATTTTTTCTTAGAAGATCATCATCCTCAACATATAAAACATTATATGCTGAGGCTAAATTTGCAATTTTTTTAAATTCAACCATTCTACTTATTTCTTTTTAATTAAAAATTTTAATTCTTGAATCAAAGCAATTTCTCTTTTATAAATATATTCACTTAGTAGTTGCTCATCACCTTTAGATAATTCTAAATGTAAAACTAATTTTTCTAAACCATCTTTTTTTTCTATTCTAAAAATAGTAGCATAGGCTCCTATATAATCATTATTTTTAATATTAAAAGTTTGACTATGATTCATCTCAAATGTAAAACTTATAGCAACTTTTTTACCAATTTCATAATCTTGAGGTATATGCGACACTTCTAAACATATAGCTTTTTTAGAACAATCTAAAACTTTTGTATCTATATTACCATGTGCATCGTTTATAATAAATTTAAAACTTTCATCAGGTTGTACTCTTACATCTGCTCTTTGTTTTATAGAAATATCAACATAATGGGGATCTTTTACAAAAATATTATTTGTCTTCTCATCAATATAATCTAGATATACTAATATATCCTTAGATAAAAGTTCTGAATCTATGAGAGTTTTCTTATCAATATCAATAACAACATTTTGAATATCTTGTGTTCTTAATTCTATTTTATTATTATCAAATCCAATGATATATGCCTCATGTATTATTGGTACACCTTTATAATGATTTATTAAATTTACTTTTATATTTTTTTCTTTTATAATATTTAATTCATCAATATATTTTTGTTCAATTTGCAATGAAGATGCACTATTATCTTTATTGGTATAATCTTTTTTTAACTCACCTAATACTCTAATTAGTGCATTGGTTAATAGATCTAAGTTAATAGGTTTAGGAATAAAGTCTCTAGCACCTAAATGAAAAGCACGAAGTAGATGTTCTGTATCTGCATGTGCAGAAATTATAATTACTTTTACATCAGGATTTATCTTGATCATTTGTTCAATCATATCAAGGCCATCAAAGTTTGGCATTAAAATATCACATAAAATTATATTAGGTTTATATTCCAAATACTTATCTATACCTTCTGATCCATCATTTGCTGTAAAAACAGTAGAAAAAAACTTTGATACAAGTGTAACAATTTGTTTTTGTAATATATTTGAATCTTCAACTACCATAATGGTATAATCATCTGCAAGATGTTTGAGTTTTTCTATATTATCCATCATCACACTCCCACTGAATCGATTTATCATTTATTCTAGCGTATGTTTTATTAGTGCAAGTATAAGAGGGAATATTAAAATAATTCTTATATCTCTTACCTTGATGAAAATGTCCTTCTATAATCATATCCACATTATAATTTTTATATAAAGATATTCTATTAATAGCAAAAGACTCAAAATCGTCTATATCATGACAAATATCTTTTTGTTTTAGCCATTCATTTACATATATTGATATTATATTATTAAAATCTATCATATTTAGAAATTTTAGAAAATACTTATTTCTTATTATACTAGTATAAATATTATATGAAATTGGTGTAAAAATATCACCATGAGAAAGTGCAACTTTATTATCTTCAAAAGTTACTATTAGTGGCTGTTGTTTTCTTGGAATTACAATAACTTTGTCAAAAATATCATTTAATAAGAAATCATGATTTCCTTCAAGATAAATTATTTGTCGACTTAAACTTAGATGTTTAATTAAAGTTATTAGTTCATAATTTTGTTTTATAAAATAATCAATCTCACCGCATAAAAAATCAAAAATATCTCCCATAAGAAAAATTTGTGAAGATCTTGTATGCGATAAAAGTTCAAAAAGCTCTTGCCTATTGTGGTTATAATGTGCATCTGCTATAAATATAGCATCACTTTGAATTTGTATATTATGGAACATAAGCCATAGAGTTTATTCCACACTCTTCATCAAATCCATACATAAGATTTGCATTGACTACTGCTTGTGAACTTGCCCCTCTTAAAAGATTATCAATAGATGAGCTTACAAATAATGCATTACCATTTGAAGTAGCAAATATATCACAAAAATTTGTCCCTGCAGTTGACTTTATATCTACTGGGGTATTTTTTAATCTTATAAATTTTTCATTTTTATACGCTTTATTTAGTATCTCTTGAGGATTAATATCCTCTTTTAAAGTTGCATAAATACTTACAAGCATACCTCTAGTAGCAGCTATTAAATGTGGTACAAAATTTATTGATATATCTTTATTCTGTAATAATTTTACTTTTTCAGTAATTTCAGGTGCATGTCTATGTTTGAAAGGATTATATGCAAATATATTTTCGTTTATTGTTACATATGAAGTTGTATCACTTAATTTTTTACCTGCACCACTTACTCCACTTTTTGCATCTACAAAAATAGGTGCATTTGTATCGATATAGGGTATAAATGGTAATAATCCAAGAAGTGTAGCAGTTGGATAACAACCAGGATTGGCTATAAGAGAGCTACTTTTTATATCATTTTTATAAAATTCTGGTAAACCATATACACTACTTGGTAAATTTTGCTTATCTTCATGAGAAGTATAATGTTTTTCATAAGTATCAAGTTCTAGTCTATAATCAGCAGATAAATCTACAACTTTAACTCCTAGTTCTAAAAGTTGTTTTGCAAACCCCATTGATGTTTTATGAGGAAGTGCCAAAAATGCTAACTGTGCATTTTTTGCGACAATAGAAGCATCTGCACTTTGAACACTCATTTCACAAACTTTTGTTAAACTAGGATGTAGTGTAGAAATTTTTGTATCTCCAGTTGAATTTGCAATATATGTAATATTGAAATTTGGATGATTTACTAATATTTTAACTAGTTCTAATCCAGTATATCCACTAGCACCAATAATAGCTACATCAATCATTATAAATCCAATTCTTTATAAAATACCTCTTCAACTTCAAACTCTTTTACTCCACCAGGAAGTTGAGCTTTTAGTTCATCTCCAGATTGTTTTCCAAGTAATTGTTTAGCAAGCGGTGAATTAAATGAAATAAGTCCTTTATCAGGATTTGATTCAACTCCTCCAACAATTGTATATGTTAACTCTTCTTCTGTATCACAATCTATTAATTTAACAGTTGAACCAAAACTAACTCTATCATGAGGAAGTGTTGAAGGATCAATAATTACTGCTTTTGAAATTGTAGCACCCAATTCTGCTATTTGAACATCTATTAATTTTAATTTCTCTTTTGCAGCATGATATTCTGCATTTTCTTTTAGATCACCTAATTGTCGTGCTTCTTCTAAAGATATAACTGTTGCTGGTCTATCTTCAGTTTTATAAAATTCTAATTCATTTATTAATTTATTATATCCAACACTAGTCATTGGTTCTTTTTCCATAAAAATCCTTTTCATATTTAATAGACGATTTTACCATAAAAATGATAAAATAGGCATAGAATAAAAAAGGAAATATATATTGAGATATGATAGATGTAAAAAACTGTTTAAAGATGATTTTAAAAAGCTTCAAAATTCAAAAATTTTAATACTTGGAGTTGGTGGAGTTGGAGGTCATGCACTTGATTGTTTATACCGTTCTGGACTTACAAATATAACAATAGTTGATTATGATACTTATGAGATAACCAATCAAAATAGACAAATTGGATCTGAAGCTATTGGAGTATATAAAGTTGAACATCTAAAAACTTTATACCCAAATATTACTGCTATAAATCAAAAAATAGATTTAGATTTTATTCAAAATTTTGATTTTGATTCTTATGATATTATTTTAGATGCAATTGATGATATAAAACCAAAAATAGCTTTAATAAAAAAGTATTATAAAAAATTAGTAAGTACTACTGGAAGTGCTAAAAGAACAGATCCATCAAAAATAGAATATATAAATATTTTTAAAACATACAATGACCCATTTGCTAGAAAATTAAGAGATATACTTAAAAAAGAAAGATTTAATAAAAATTTTAAAGTAATATTTTCAAGCGAAAATCCAAAGTGTACAGATATGGGAAGTTTTATTGGAGTAACTGGAAGTTTCGGGCTGATGATGTGTTCTATTGCAATACAAAAACTATTAAAAAAAGAAACTTAAATTACTTCTACGGTGTTTCTTCCATTTGCTTTAGCATTATATAGTGCAATATCTGCTCTTTTTAATGCAATTTGTTCTGTATCATCTTTTTTCACTTGAGTAACTCCAAAACTACAAGTTACTTTTAAATCCTTATAAAACAAATGATTTTCAATAGCCCTACATAAATTATTTGCAACTTTTATAGCGTCATCAATTTTTGTATGTGGTAATAAGATTACAAATTCTTCTCCACCCCATCTTGCAAATACATCTCGACTACGAACTCTTAAAGATAACATTTGAGATAGCTCAGATAGAATTTTATCACCAACATCATGTCCATAAGTATCATTAAATTTTTTAAAATGATCTATATCAAAAATTAATACACATAAATCATAGTTATCCAAAGTCTGTATAATTTCAATTTCTCTTTTAAAATCAAGATTAAATTTTGCACGATTGTGTATCTGAGTGAGTTCATCAGTATAAGCTTTATGTTTATATATAGATTTTTCAACAGCCATTTGTGTAATTCTTGAAAAATTACAAATCCAATGATTACTCACATCATTGAAAGCCATACTCACTAAATATGATTCTGGATGGAAAGTATTTGTATCTAAAAATGCAACTACCCTATTCTTTTCATCTAAAGCATATAAATTTTCTAACCAATTTTTATCATTATTCATTTTAGATGGGTAAAAATATTCATCGTTTTCTATCATAATTGACTCAAAATTATCATATCTTTCATCAATCTCTTCAATACTATGTACATTTAATAGTTCTAAAAATGATTTATTAGCAAATATTGGGTTACACTCTTTATCAAAAATCATAGTCATATTATCTTGAAATTCAAAAATTTCTTGGATTAATATCTCTTTTTCATTGTTTTTAGAAATCGCTTCTTCAATTCTTTGTTGAAGAGTATAATTTATCTGTTTTAATTCTTTTCTTAAGATAATTGGTTCTGCTGCTTTTTTTATTTCTTGAATTAATTTAAATGCATCAATTGGCTTCATTATATAACCTGTAACACCAACATCTATTGCATCTATTAAGAAATCACTATCATTATGTGCAGTTGTAACTATAATAGGTACAGTTATATTTGACTCTCTAATTTTATGAGCCATACTTAAACCATCCATTTTTGGCATATTTATATCTGTGATTACAATATCAATATTTTCATTATTTTTATATGTTTCCAAACCATCTTGTCCATTATAAGCTATTAATAATTCTTTAACAACAGGCTTTAAGATCAACAATATAGACTCAACTATAGCCTTGTCATCTTCAACATACAATATGGTCAATTCTTTTAGTAAATTTTTATCAATCATAATTATTCCGAAATATATTTTATTACACTAATATTACAATAGATAAGATAAAAATAAGATTTATATCTGTTTAAAGAAAACTTAAAACATTTTTATGTATAATCGCGTCTCTTATTTGCAGTTTTGTATTGTATTTAAGTACCTCACATGTGTCAATCCTAGATTGGGTTGCGAATTATCGTTAAGGGACACAGAGGCTAAACCCAAAATTAAAATTTACAAGGAGTAGTTATGGTAACTATGAAAGACTTATTAGAATGTGGTGTACACTTTGGACACCAAACAAGAAGATGGAATCCAAAAATGAAAAAATTCATTTTCGGTGTAAGAAAGAATATCTATATTATTGACTTACAAAAAACATTAAGATACTTCAGATACACTTATACTGTAGTAAGAGATAGAGCTGCAGAAGGTCAAACAATGATGTTCGTTGGAACAAAAAGACAAGCAAGTGAAGCTATTAAAAAAGCTGCGATTGACTGTGGTATGCCTTATGTAAATCATAGATGGTTAGGTGGTATGCTTACTAACTATGGTACTATTAAAAAATCAATTAGAAAATTAGAAATCATTAAAAGAATGAAAGAAGAAGGTCAATTTGATCTTTTAACTAAAAAAGAAGCATTAATGCTTTCAAGAAAAGAGATCAAATTAGAAAACTACCTTGGTGGTATCAAAGAGATGAAAAATCTTCCAGATATGATGTTTGTACTTGATGCAGCAAAAGAAAAAATTGCTATTGCTGAAGCAAGAAGACTTGGAATTACTGTAGTTGCTCCACTTGATACAAACTGTGATCCAGATGTTGTTGATTTACCAATTCCAGGTAATGATGATGCAATTAGATCAATTCAATTATTCTGTAACGAAATGGCTGCAGCAATAAATGAAGGTAAAGCAGCATTTGCTGAAGCAAATGGTAAAGATGCAGAGCAAACTGTTGAAGTAACTGAAGAAGAAGTTGCTAATGTAGTTGAAGAAGCTGTTGTTGAAGGTGAAAAAGAGCCTGCAACTGAAGCGAAAGAGGCGTAATTATGGCTGGAGCAACTCCTAAACTTATCAAAGAATTAAGAGAAAAATCTGGTGCAGGTATGCTTGATTGTAAAAAAGCATTAAATGAGTGTGATGGAAATATTGATGAAGCTATAAAATATTTAAGAGAGTCTGGTTTAAGTAAAGCAGCTAAAAAATCTTCAAATGTAGCAGCTGAAGGACTTATTTCTATTTTAATAAATGATGATTACACAAAAGCAACAATGACTGAGATTAACTCTCAAACTGACTTTGTTGCTAAAAATGAAACTTTTATTAAATTAAAAGACACTATTACTGCTCATGTACAAGCTACTGGTGTAACTTCTACTGAAGAATTAAATAAAACTACTATTGATGGTGTAAACTTTGAAGAGTATTTAAACTCAAATATCGCTACTATTGGTGAAAATATTGTTGCTAGAAAAATGGTAACTATCTCTACTGATAATGGTGTTGTAAATGGTTATGTTCATCTTGGTAAAGTTGGTGTTATTTTAGCTGCAACTTGTGATGATTCTGCAAAAGAAAAAGCTATTGACTTACTTAAAAAAGTTGCAATGCATGCAGCATCTATGAAACCAACTGTAATTAGTTATACTGATTTAGATCCAGAATTTATTGAATCTGAAAATAAAGCTATTATTGCAGATATTGAAAAATTAAATATAGAGTTACATAGACTTGGTAAACCAGAAAAAAATATCCCTCAATATGTTTCAAGAGTACAATTAACTCCTGAAGCTATTGAAGCTGCTAAAGCAACAATGAAAGAGGAATTAATAGCTCAAGGTAAACCAGAAAAAATTATTGATAATATCTTAAAAGGTAAAATTGCTAGATGGATTGAAGATAACTCTCAGTTAGATTCAACTCATGCATTATTATCTCAAAAATATGTTATGGATGATAAACTTACTGTTGAAGAAGCTATTGCTCAAACTGATGCATCAATCAAACTTGTAGAATATGTAAGATTTGAACTTGGTGATGGAATTGAGAAAAAAGAAGAAGATTTCGCAGCAGAAGTAGCAGCACAAATGGCTAAATAAGCCAATTTTAATGTTGAATAATACAAAAAATCAACATTTACCATCTCCTTTGCTTGAAGCAAAGGAGATAACTCACAACTTTGACTATCCACTATTTAAAAATATCAACTTATCTTTATATCCTAAACAATCAATTGCTATTATTGGTGCAAGTGGTAGTGGAAAATCTACATTATTAAATATTTTATCATCTCTATTAAAACCAAAAAGTGGAAAAATTATCTTTGAAAATAAAGATTTGTATTCTTTAAAAGATGATGAACTTTTAAGTATAAGAAGATATTCTTTTGGTATAATATTTCAAGCACATTATCTTTTTAGAGGCTTTAATGCCAAAGAAAATTTACATATAGCACACTTACTTTGTAATAATTCTGATGCAGATGATACGTTATTAGAAAAAATGGGAATAGACCATGTTATAAATCAAGGTGTAGGAGAATTAAGTGGTGGGCAACAACAACGATTGTCAATAGCTAGAATATTAAGTAAAAAACCTAAAATAATATTTGCAGATGAACCAACAGGAAATTTGGATAATACTACTGCAAATGATGTTATGAATTTACTTTTTGATTATACAACTAATAATAATTCTAGTATGATTTTAGTTACACATGAGGAACAACTAGCTTTTAAATGTGATAATGTATATAAACTTGAAAATATGGAGTTAATTAAATTAAAATGATTACTGTAGCACTTGTAACACAAGAAAGTGTAATTACAAAAATTTTTACACTAATTTGTACAAAACTAAACATAGATTTATCTATATCAAATGATAACTATATAGAACAACAATATGATATTATCATTGTTGATGATCCATTTATAGATGATCATTTTAATTTGATTAAACAATATTCAAAAAGACTAGGTGCTATTACAAATCAAGACTTACCATTTGAAAAAGCAAAAGACTTTACTATACCTCGTCCATTTCTACCTTCAATTTTAGAAGAAATTTTATTAGAACAAATAGAAATTATCAAAGAAAAAGAACAAAAAGATAAAATACATGAAGCTACACATACAAAACAAACTATACATGAAGATGATGACGAAGAATTGATTAATTTAGCAAATCATGTAATCGATGATATTGAAGATAATCTTGAAGATGAATCTATAATCCATTATAAAAATCCAACTACTAATGAACTTAAAGATACTATTTTAGATACACAAGAGTTATCAAAATTACAAAATATGCTTGAATCAAATGATGAGTTTTTTAAAAAAATAAATATGTCTGCCCCTCAAGAACTATCAAAAGATGACTGGGTTGACTTAGCTGATATAATAGATAAAGCAATAGATGATGTAAAAGAGTATGAATTCGATGAACAAATCAGTGAAAACCCTTCACAAACTATTAAATTAGTTTTAAATCAATTTGCTATGAATGAATTAAGACCTCTTTTACAAAAATTAGATCAAAGTATTATTGACAATTTAGCAGATGGAAATGATATTCATCTACACTTACAATTAAAGGATTAGTTATATCTTTATTAAATAAAAAAGGTGCAATACTTGTAATCTCAGGACCTAGTGGATGTGGAAAATCATCTTTATTAAAAGAAGTTTATAAACAAATATCAAATTATTACTTCTCAATTTCTACTACAACTAGAGATATAAGAGAAGGTGAAAAAGATGGCGTAGACTATAACTTTGTATCAAAAGAACAATTTGAAACAGATATTATTGCAGGTAATTTTTTAGAATGGGCTGAAGTTCATGGTAATTATTATGGTACATCATTAAAGCCTATTATGAAAGCAGTTGATCAAGGTAAACTTGTAATATTTGATATTGATGTACAAGGTCATGATATAGTTAGAACTAAACTAGATTATCTTACAACATCTGTATTTATTACAACACCATCTTTAAAAGAGTTAGAAAATAGATTGAACAAAAGAGCAACTGATAGTAAAGATATAATTGAAAAAAGAATATCAAATTCAAAAATTGAGATTAAATCTTTAGATAAGTATGATTATTTTATTGTTAATGATGATTTGAAAACTGCAGCACAACAACTTACTTGTGTAGCTCATGCTACTATGTTAAAGTCTACAATACAAGATAAAGATAATTTGATTAAAAATTGGCTAAATTAAATTTAATTAATTCTATCATAACTTAAAGGCTCATCAAAAAAGTAACCTTGACAATAAGTTATATTTAACTCTTTTACACTATCGTATATCTCTTGAGAGCTTACAAACTCTGCTACAGTTGAGATACCAAATTTTCTTGTAAATTCTGCAATTGTTCCAACAATAATTTTATAATCATTATTTGTATCAATATGCTTTATTAAACTTGCATCAATTTTTACATAATCTATTTTAAGATTTACAAGCATGTTAAAATTTGAGTACCCTGCACCAAAATCATCAACTCCAACTTTACAACCTAACTCATTTACTAAAGAGATAAATCTTTGAACTGCATCAAAATCACCAATCTCTTCACTTTCTAGTATTTCAAATTCTAGTTTTGAAATTATATCTCTATTCTCTTCTAATAGTTTTATTATAAATTCTACAGTTTCACTTGAAGCAATGTCATCAAAAGAGATATTTACAGCAACTCTTTTATTTTTAGTTCTTATTAAGTGTAAAGCCTCTTTAATCATAACTTTTATCATATATTGATATAATTTTGCTTTTTTAGCAATCTCTAAAAATTTATATGGAGAAATAGCTGTACCATCTTCTTCTATATATCTAATTAGAGCTTCGTATTTATAAACTTCTTGAGTATTAGCATCAACAATTGGTTGAAAATATGCTTTAAACTTATCATTATCTAAAGCATTTTTAATTTTCTTAACCCATTTTATATTTTCTTCAAAAGATTGTTTAATATTAAATGATTCATCATAAATCATTATATTTTCAAATCTTTTTCTTGCATAATTTATCACTCTTTGTGTATGAACATAAGCATCGCTATTATCACTTTTTGATATACCAATTGTAATATTAATATCTACTTCATTTCCTTCAATATCCAAATACATTGTATGAACAATATCTGAAAAATCTTTACATTCATTTTTAAATTCTTGAATATCTTTATCATAATCTTTAACAACAATGGCAAATTTATCGGCTTCAACTCTATATAGATTATATTTATTAGAATCAAATGATTTTTTTAATTGTTTTGAGAAATTTTTTAATATTTTATCACCATTTAATTCACCATATAAATCATTGATAGTTGAAAACTTATCTATATTGATTAAGGCCATTAAATCTTTTGGTGTGGCATCAAGATCTTTTTTTAGTTTATTTCTATTGGCAAGACCTGTTAAATTATCTGTGTATAACTCTTTTAACTCATGGTAAAGTAAAGATTGACTCATCACTTGAAGAAGTCTTTTCATATCAACTGGCTTTAATACATATTTATCAACACCAAGATTAATAGCTTCTAGAAGATACTCAGTATTTGAAAAAGCAGTTGCTACAATTACTGGTACATTTGGATTTATTAGTTTAATTTGTTTAGTCATAGCTAAACCATTTAAGTTTGGCATATTTACATCAGTGATGATGATATCTATATCATCTTTATATTTTTTAAATAACTCAAGTCCCTCTTGTCCATCACAAGCAATGTGCTGAGTTTTTGTAAATCCTTGTAAAACATGTGAGGTCACTTCCCTTAAAGGCTTCTCATCTTCTACATATAATACTGTAATATTTTTTAACAATTCAACATTGTAATTTGCCATACCAATCCCCAAAATATATATATTATTTTGTATTTATACGATATAATAGCATATTAATACTAAAAAGGTTAAATTAATTTTGAATAATATAACAATATTAAACACAGGTGGTACTTTTAATAAAATATACGATCCAATTATTGGAAAACTGATTGTACCAAAGCATAATAAATCAATAAAAATAATTTTAAATAACTTTATAAAATCAAACAAAAAGCCTAAAATAAAGGGCTTAATCTTCAAAGACAGCTTAGAATTTACAACTAAAGATAGAGATAAAATAATAAAAAGAATTTCCAAATCTAAATCAAATAAAATCATAATAATTCACGGAACTGATACTATAGATTTAACTGCAAAACATATACAAAAAAGAATAAATAATAAAATAATAATTTTAACAGGTGCAATGCAGCCATTTAGTATAGAACCTATTGAAGCTACTGCAAACTTATGTAGTGCTTATGGGTATATCCAATCATGTAATAAAAATGGCATATATATATCTATGAATGGACAAATACAACCATATAATAAAATCAAAAAAGATAGGATTGCTGGGGTATTTAAATGTCAATAGTAAAATGTACACATTGTCATTTGGAATTTGATGAAAAAGTTATGATAACCGAACCTGACAATCCAGGAGTATATTTTTGTTGTAATGGATGTCAAGGTGTTTATCATCTTCTAAAAGATGATGGTTTAGATAGTTTCTATGATAAAATGGGAAACAATACAATTGCTCCACCTTTAGAAGTTAGCGATGATAGTTCAAATTTTGATATGGAAAGCTTTAAACAAAGATATATAAAAACTACTCATGAAGGATTTTCTCAAATTGATCTTATTATAGAAGGTATTCATTGTGCGGCATGTATATGGCTAAATGAAAAAGTTTTACATGATACAGATGGAATTGTAGAAGCTAATATAAATTTTACAAATAATAAAGCCAAAATAGTTTGGGATGAAGATACTATAAAATTATCTTCGATAATTGATAAGATTAGAAGTATAGGTTACAATGCTTATCCATATGATCAAAGTGAAGGTGAAGTAAAATCAAAAAAACAAAGTAGAGATTATATGCTTCGTATGAGTATTGCAATTTTTTGTAGTATGAATATTATGATGATTGATGTTGCAAAATATACTGGTTTTTTTACTGGTATGAAAGAAGAAACTCTTCAACTTGTACATTTTGCAGAGTTTATATTTTCTACTCCTGTTTTATTTTTTAGTGGATGGATATTTTTCAAAGGTGCATACTTTGGCCTAAAAAACAAAATCATAAATATGGACTTTTTAGTTAGTGGTGGAGCAACTTTAACATATATTTATTCTTTATATATTTTATTTGGTGGTGTAGGAAATAGTTATTTTGACAGTGTTGCTATGATTATCACTTTTGTCTTAGTTGGAAAATATCTTGAGGTACTTGGTAAAAAAGGTGCTGTTGATACAATGGATAAGATAAAATCACAAATTCCACTAGAAGCCACAATTATCCAAGATGAAATTAAAAAAGTTGTACCTCTTGATCAAATAAATATTGGAGATATTATAGAAGTAAAAACAGGCGAAAAAGCAAGTGTAGATGGACAACTTATAACAAATAGCACAACATTTGATGAAAGTAATATCTCGGGAGAATCTTTGCCAGTTCTAAAAAAAGAGGGAGATATTATATATAGTGGGACAATCAATACTGGAAATGTTATACGATATAAAGCTACAAAAAATTATGCGAACTCTACACTAAATACAATTGTAACCTTACTTGAGGATTCTTTAGCATCCAAACCTGAAATTGAAAATACTACAAATGAATTATCAAAATATTTCTCTATTACTATATTAGTATTATCATTATTTAGTTTTATTGGGTGGTATTTATACAATGGTAGCTTTGAAAACTCATTGATTATAGCTATTAGTGTAATAGTAATTGCTTGTCCATGTGCATTGGCACTTGCTACTCCAATTGCATCACTAGTTGGGGTTAGTTGGTTGGCTCAAAAAGGATTACTCTTTAAAGAAGCGAAATTTATAGAAACTTTTGCAAAAGCTGATACGGTAGTATTAGATAAGACCGGAACTTTAACTTATGGTAAGTTAGATGTGGTCAAAGTATTCATTAAAGATATAAAACAAGAGGAACTAAATCTTTTATATAGCTTACTTGATAGTTCTACTCATCCAGTTAGTAAATCTGTAAAAGAGTATTTAGAAAAAAATTATACAAACTTAAAAAACTTACCACTTGAAGATATAGAACAAATACCTGCAATTGGATTAAAAGCAAAATATAAAAATCTAAATCTTTTTGGTGGTAAAATCACAGATGAAAAAGAATACGAATATACAACTTATAGCTTTAAAATTGAAAATAAAATTTTAGCAACATTTGAGCTTGAAGATCAAATAAAAGATGATGCCAAAGAACTTATGAACTACTTTAAACAAAATAATATCCAAACTATTATGCTAACTGGAGACAATCAAAAAGTAGCACAAAAAATAGCTTCTCAAATAGGAATTGATAAATTTGAAGCACAAATGACACCTATTGATAAAGCTGATTATATAAATACCCTAAAAGAAGAAAATAAAATAGTGGTGATGGTTGGTGATGGTATCAATGACGCACTAGCACTTAGTAGAAGTGATATAGCTATTGCTATGGGAAATGGTGCAGATATATCTATAGCAATTAGTGATGTTGTGATTTTAAATGATTCGCTAAAAGGCTTACAAGATAGTTTTTATATCTCTAAAAGAACATTTAATTTTATAAAACAAAATTTAACAATCTCACTTATATATAATATGATAACTATACCAATAGCAATAGCTGGATATGTTATACCACTAGTTGCTGCACTATCTATGAGTATTAGCTCACTTTTAGTTGTAGGAAATAGTATGAGAATTAAGCAAAAAGATAAAGGAAATAAATAGATGACAGGAATATTATGGTTGGAATTAACTGTAGGGATAATAGTAAGTTTTACACTACTTGGTATTTTTATATGGGCCATGAAACAAGGTCAATTTGATGATAGTAAAAAGATGATGGATGGACTTTTATTTGATAGTGTGGATGATCTAAATGATGCAATAAATCAAGAACAAAAAGTAAAAGAATTAAAAGCTAAAAAAGCACAAAAAAAGGGTGAGTAAAAATACTCACCCTAAATAAATATATAAAAATTAATTTATACTAATTATTTCATTGCAGCAATTTGTTTTGCTAAATCAGCGATGTCAGCGTCAGATAGTCTTGCAACTTGACCTTTCATAACACCTTTCATTGGTCCACCATAAGTTCCAGCTTTGTAACCTTTAAGTGCTTCTTCAGTTTTAGCAGCATCCCATCCAGCAATAATTGCAGATTTACCAAGTGCTTTTTTCTCAGCTTTAGCTCCGTGACATCCTGCACATGGTGCATAGTTAGCTGCCATCATTGTAGCCGCTGCGAATAGTGTTCCTAATACGATTTTTTTCATGTTTTCTCCTTGAGTTTTGTTTTAAACAGAGTAATTTTATCAAAATATACTTTAATTAAACTTATTATTGGTCAATAAATATATTACACGGTTACTAAAAGTAAATGTTATAGCAAATAAGATATAATGTTTTTATGAACAATGTTTTACAGATAGAAAACTTAAATTTTGGATATAAAAAAGACAAACTAATCTACAAAAATTTTAACTTAACTCTAAAAAAAGGGGAAGTTATAAGTATAGTTGGAGCTAGCGGAAGTGGTAAGTCAACTCTATTTGAACTAATCACATCAAACTTAAAACCACTAAATGGAAAGATAAAAACTCAAAGTCTAAGCTCAATATATCAAGACCCATATAGCTCATTTCATCCGTCATTTAGTATTTTAAATCAAATTAATGATGTAGTAGATAGCTTAGATGATATAGAAAATTTATGCGATAAAATATCACTAGATATAAATTTACTTGATAAAAAACCTCATCAACTAAGTGGTGGTCAACTTCAAAGATGCTCAATTTTAAGAGCATTGATGATGAAACCTGATTTGTTACTAGCTGATGAGCCTACAAGTGCATTGGATAATGTAATAGCAAGAGATGTTATGAAACTTTTAATCAAATTTTTACCTAATTTTGCTATATTACTTATAACACATGATGAACATCTAGCATCTTGGTGTAGTGATGATATTATATATTTAGATAAGGAAACAAACAATGACTAAAGCTTTGGTATTGATGAATATGGGTGGAGCTAGAAACAAAGCTGAACTAGAACTATTTTTAAGAAATATGTTCAATGATGAAAATATCTTAACTATAAAAAACAAATTTTTAAGAAATATTATAGCCTCATTTATCACACTTAGTCGAATAAATTCTGCATGGGAAAATTATGAACAAATAGGTGGAAAATCACCTATCAATGATCTAAGTGATGAGCTTGTAGAAAAACTGCAAAGTAGACTTAATGATATCTATGTAACACAAGCTATGAGATATACTCCGCCTTTTACAATAAAAGCTATAAGACAAATAAAACAACAAAAGATCAAAGATGTAATACTTCTTCCACTTTATCCTCAATATTCAACAACTACTACAAAATCTAGTCTTGATGAGTTTATAAATAATTGTGGTTCTAAGATGAATATAAAAATAATTGAGCCATTTTATAAAAACTTATCTTTTAATAATTGTATTATTGATGAGCTAAAAGCAAAATACAAACCAAATACTCATCTTATATTTTCAGCGCATGGATTACCACAAAAAATAGTTGATGCTGGTGATCCTTATGCTACACAAGTACAAGAACATGTAGAAATTTTAACAAACTTAATTAATGAAAAAAATATAAACTTTGAATCAATAAATCTTGCTTATCAATCAAAAGTTGGTCCTATGAAATGGCTGGAACCTTCACTTGATGATATGATAGAAAACTTTAAAGACAAAAATGTACTAATCTACCCTATTAGCTTTATAATTGATAACAGTGAGACAACTTTTGAACTTGATATTGAGTACAAAGATATAGCAAAAGAGCTTGGAGTGGCATCTTATGATGTATGTAAATGTGTAAATAGCAGTGATAAATTTGTAGATACTATTTTGGAGCTTATAGATGAATGATGAGATTTTAAAACTTGCACACGATACTATACAATCATATCTTCAACCAACACAAGTGATCTCAAAAGAGAGTTTAAGCAAAAAATATCCACAATTTTCGCAAAAAGCAGCTGTATTTGTAACACTTAATTTAAATGGAAATTTAAGAGGATGTATTGGTTCTCTTGTAGCACATAGAGATCTATACGATGATATAGTTCACAATGCTACAAGTGCAGCTTTTAATGATCCAAGATTTGCCCCTCTTAGGCTTGAAGAGTTTAAAAATATTGATATAGAAGTTTCACTTCTAAGCCCTGCAATTCAACTACCATATGAAGATATAGATGATCTAAAATCAAAGATTAATATAGGACAAGATGGTGTAATTTTAAAGCAAGACTCTTATCAAGCTACATTTTTACCTCAGGTTTGGGAACAACTTCCTACTTTTGAGCAGTTTTTTGCACATCTTTGTAATAAAGCTGGTTTACAAACTTCTTGCTTACAAAATCATCCAAAAATATATACCTATAAGGTAGAAAAGATAAAATAATGCAATATTATAAAAAACAAAACGATAAATTAGTTTGTCTTCTTTGTTCACATTATTGTAAATTAAAACCAAATCAAACTGGAATTTGTGGAGTTAATAAAAATACAGGCTCTAAAATAGAATGCTTGGTATATGGATATATTGCGGCAATCAATATAGACCCAATAGAAAAAAAGCCTCTGTACCATGTACTGCCAAATACAAAAACTTTATCTTTTGGTACAGTTGGATGTAATTTTGCCTGTCCTTTTTGTCAAAATCATGGTATCTCTCAAGAGCATAATATAGATAAATCAAAATATTACACTCCACAAGAGTTAGTTAATCTAGCAATAAAACACAAGTGCGATAGTATCTCTTTTACATACAATGAACCAACAATATTTTACCCATTTGCAAAAGATGTGGCAACCCTTGCTCATAAACACAATCTAAAAACTATCTTTGTAAGTAATGGATTTGAAAGTAAAGAGATGATAGATGATATGAAAGGTGTAATTGATGCAGCTAATATTGATCTAAAAACTTTTAATAAAGATTACTATAAAAAAGAGTTAAAAGGTGATCTAGATACTATTTTACAAAATCTAAAGCAGTTCAAAAAAAATGGTATCCATATAGAGATCACAACTTTAATAATCCCAAGTAAAAATGACAGCACCAAAGAACTGGAACAAATAGCAAATTTTATAGCAAATGAACTTGATATTTATACCCCTTGGCATTTGAGTGCTTTTCATCCCGATTATAAACAGCTTGATCTACCAAGTACCACTGTAGATACATTGAATAAAGCCTATAATATAGGTAAAAATGCAGGATTAAAATATGTATATAGAGGAAATGCCAGATTACCAAATCCTACAAACTGTGCAAAATGTGGATATGAACTAATCAATAGAATCACCTATGAAGTAAAAACAAACAATCTTATAGCTGGAAATTTATGTCCAAAATGTTATACAAAACTGCAAGGAGTTTTTATGAGTAGTAGAAAAACAAGTGTAGCAGGAGCTTTTTATCCAGATCAATGTAGTGAAATAAAAAGATATATTGAGTACTTTACAACTGCTCTTGAAAATAGTGATTTTAAATCTAATATTGGTTTTGTACCAAAAGCTGTGATTGTTCCCCATGCAGGGTATATTTATAGTGGATTTACTGCAAATATATCCTATAATATGATTAAAAATATTAAACCAAAAAGATTTTTAGTTATTGGTCCATCTCATAAAATAGCTTTTGAGGGTGCTAGTATTAGTGTATATGATGATTATGAAACACCATGTGGAAAACTAAATATCGATAAAGCTTATGCAAAATCTATTATAAAAAAATATAAATTCTGTAATTTTTATGATCAAGTACATACTGAACACTCTACTGAAACACAAATGCCATTTTTAAAACACTATTTTAATGATATACCAATAGTTGAGCTTATATATGGCAAAGTTGATTATAACGATATATCAAAAATCATTGAAGAGGCTATAGCTGATGATACTTTTGTAGTAATAAGTACTGATCTTAGCCATTTTTATGATATTAAAAAAGCAAAAATATTGGATAATATCTGCCTTGAAGCTATAGATAAACTAGATATTGGTATATGGGGAAAGGGCTGTGAAGCGTGTGGAAGAGTAGGAGTAAAAGCTCTTATATCTTATGCAAACAAGTACAATCTAAACTCTAAGCTTTTAGATTACAGAACAAGTGCAGACCAAACAAAAGATAATACTAGTGTAGTTGGATACACTAGTGCTGTTATTGGATGATGAAGGTGTAAGAATAAATAAACAATATAGTTTATGTAACTAATGGTGACTGACACGGAATTTTAAACGCTCTCAAAAAGAAATGCAAGTCCACAGTTTTACCAAATATCTTCTTTATTTTTATTAGTTTTAAATACTCTTTTTTTAGTTTTTAGTTGCATTTTCTTTTTATATTGTTCATAACTAAGCTCTTCTAATTCATCTGATAAATTCATAAATTTATCAATTTGATCTAATCTATTTAATGCTCTTAATATTTGTACCATTTTTTCAAATGCAATTTGTCCAGATTGTTCTAATCTTTGTATAGCTTTTATTGATAATTCAGATTTATTAGCTAAATCTTTTTGACTTAAATTTTGTGATATTCTCTCTTGTTTAATTCTTGAGCCAATAAGTTTTATTATCTCATTATTCGTCATCAAAGCTATATTTGTAGTTATAGTTTTCAATTATAATTGCCTTTCATATACAGTATCAGTTATCTTTTTAACAAATTGATCTGAAGCACCATTTTTTAATAATTCATCTTTCAATTTTTCTCTAATTTCTAAAACTTCATCTATAATAGTTTTATACTCTTTTATATTAAAATCATTTGCTATATCTTTAAATATATTTATAGTTACTTCATCTCCTACAACACCATTAAAAGTAAGCTGATGATCACCTATAAATCTTCCACCTTGTTTGTATGCATATGTTATATCATATGCAGGTGCCAATCTCCAATCACCTTTTTTATCCATTATAAACGATATATTTTTTTCATGATCATCATGATTTCTAAATAAAAAATTAAAAATCATTCTTTTATACATATCAATTTTATCTACAGATGGTACATTTAACATAACTAATATTCTAAAAACATCTGTATAATCTACTGTTCTTGGTATATGAAAATCACTATGAATCATACCATGCAAAGTATGTACATGCATTTTTTTATTATCATTGTTATCAAATCGTTTTATAACATAATGATTTTCATTTGTTAAAGTATTAAATGGTACATTTATACCTATTTTTGAAGCTAATTTCATATATACATATTCTGTAATAAGCATATTGGCATCACTACCCTCTTCTCCCGTATTAAACTTAATAATAGCATTAAAATATCCATCTTTTAATGCTACATTTCTTTTACCAATATATATTAAAGAATCTTTATCTTTAAATCCAATCAGAGCTTTTGTTTTAGCTCCACCTGCAGGTGATGCTGATTTTAATAAACTATATAAAATATCTGAAGATGCATAATCATCATTATAAATATCTTTTTTTATAATTTTTTTCATATCATCATATAATTCATTAAGCTTTATTGTAAACTCTTTTGCTTCTTGATCATATGAAGATGGTTCATAAGTAATAGCCCCTAAAGTATTATTTCCTAAAAACAATAATCTATCAATAGTATTTGGCTCTAAAGATTTACTAGCAAAATATCTATTCATCACACCTTCACCGTAATGATCAGGTAAGGTATCATTAAATACTCCTGCTAAACCTTTTAAATCTTGTCTACTCGTATAATCATGTATTTTAATTGAACTTGCTAAATGAAGTGGAGATATCTCAAAAGGTATATTTGCATCTATATATGAGAATTTTAACTTATTATTTAAATAATACAATTCTCCAATTTTTTTACCCCAAATTAATACATCACATTTTATAGCCATTTTCAACCCTTAGTACTCATATATAAGTAGTATTATATTATTATAATTACTTAATGTCAATATATAAGTAGTATTACGATGAACAACTCAACTTAATATTATTAAACTTTTTTGGAGTTGGCTTAGCATAATGTCCAAACTCCTTATGCTCATCAAAAGGATTTTGAGCAATATTTAGCAAATCATTTACAAGTGAAAAATCTCCAGCTTCCGCTTTATCAATAGCTTCTTGAATTATATAGTTTTTTAATATATATTTTGGATTTATTTTATTTATATCTCTGGCTATATTTTCAAAATCTTTATCTTGAGAATCTCTAATAGTTTTATATTTATCAAGCCAATCTTGCATAACATCTGGATATCTACAAAGCTCAAAGATTTGGCTATCATCATTTGCACTCAATCGTCTAAAAAACAAATTATAATCAACCTCACACCCTTGAAGTATTTTTAATAGCTCTTTTATTAATGCACTGTTTGAATCTTTTGATATATTTATATCAAGTCCCAATCTTTTATTCATAAGCTCATAGTAGTATTTTTTATACAGATGTAAAAACAATCTTATATATTCATCTAATATCTCTTGATTTTTTACAAGTGGGGAAAAAGCTGTTGCAAGTGATGAGAGATTCCATTGTGCTATTAGTGGCTGATTTTCAAATGAATATCTTCCATGTTTATCAGTGTGATTACAAATAGTATCCATCTTAAAACTATCCATAAAAGCAAATGGACCATAATCAATAGTAACTGCTGCTACACTCATATTGTCTGTATTCATCACTCCATGCATAAAACCATATGACTGCCATTTTGCTAAAAGTGAAGCAGTATTATTTACTATCTCATAAAAAAGTTTTTCATATTTTTGCTCTTTTATATCCTCTAGATGGGGATAGTTTTGTTTTATTACAAAATTTGCAAGTTGTGTTAAATCCTCTAAACTCTCTTGAGTATAAAAATACTCAAATGTACCAATTCTTATCCATGATGGCGATAATCTTAAAACTATTGAACCAGTTTCTATCCCCATATCTCTATATACTATATGATTTGATCCTATTATTGCCAAAGCTCGTGTTGTAGGTATATTAAGACCATACATTGCTTCACTCATAAGATACTCTCTTATACTAGATCTTAATACTGCTCTTCCATCACCACTTCTTGAGTATTTTGTAATACCAATGCCTTTTAATTGCAAATGCCAATTATTAATACTTCCCAAATTTATAGCTCTTCCATCACCAAGTTGAGGGACAAAATAACCAAACTGATGACCAGCATACACCATAGAATATGGTTTAGAATCTTTTAGATGAAGTTGTCCATTTAGAAGCTTTACAATCTCTTGTTCATCTACATAATCTTGATTTAGTCCAATTAATTCTAGGGCTTTTTTATTTACACTTATAAGTTTTACATTGTTTAGGGGTTGGATATTTGAAAAGTCATAATATTTTGATTTAAATTCAAAATAATCATTTTGTACTTTTATATTTTTTAATTGTTGTTTATTCATTTAGTGATTATATGTTGTAAAGTTTAATATAGCCTTTGCAAAATTATGTAGAGTCTTTATTAAATCTCAGCTCAATAACCAACATAGCTATAAGTATCAAAAAAGCTCCAATTATTTGTCTAGTTGATAATATCTCATTTATTACAATATAGCTATAAAATGCGGCACTTACTGGCTCAACACTAAATATAATTGCTGTTTTGGTTGGTGTTGTAAATTTTTGCATATATGTTTGAACTAAAAATGCAATAAATGTGGCAATTACAGCTGTAACTATTACAGCTTTATAAAAAGCATATGTAAAATCTATATTAAATGTAACATCTTCTGTACCTAAAGAAAATAGTAAACTTAAAATACTTACAGTTGAAAGCTGAATAAATACTAGTAAAAACACATTATATTGTTTTGAATAAATCCCAGTAAATATAATATGCAGTGCAAAGAATAATGCACAAAGAAGTGTCAAAAATTCTCCAAATCCAAGAGTTACTCCATTACTATTTGTAAGTAAATAAAGTCCAACAATTGCTAAAACAGTTCCAACTATCGCCATTTGTCTAATTTTTTGTTTAAAAAATAAAAATAACAGTATAGGTACAAATATGACATAAAATCCTGTGATAAATGCAACAATAGAGCTTGTAGTATATATCAATGCAAATGTTTGAGTAGCATAACTTATAAACAATACCACACCTAAAACAACTCCAGATATAATAGTTTTTTTATCAAGATGACTTTTATATTTATATGCAACTAATCCCATAAGAATTGCAGCTAATCCAAATCTATAAAATAAAAAAGCATACACTGGTACATCATTTAATGCTTCTTGTACCATTAAAAATGTTACACCCCATGCAATTGCAACACATAGAAGTAACATATCAGCTCTAAATTCTTTAGATTTTACAAATTGCACTCAATCCCTTTACATAAATATTACATATTATTAAATTTAGTTATAATTATAGCCAAATCTAATATAGTTTGACCTATAATTGAATTTATGAGTAAAAATATTATTAGCATGAAAAATATCAATAAGTTTTATGACGACTTTCACGTACTCAAAGATATTAACTTTGAAGTAGCAAAAGGTGAGATAGTTGTTGTATGTGGTCCAAGTGGTAGTGGAAAATCTACTTTAATTCGTTGTATTAACGCACTTGAAGATATAGATGAAGGGGATATTATTGTTGATGGGTTAGATATTCATCAAAATAGTAAAAACCTAAAACAAATAAGAGCAGAAGTTGGAATGGTATTCCAACATTTTAACTTATTCCCACACTTAAGTATTTTGGAAAATATCACATTAGCACAAAATCTTGTAAAAAATAGGTCAAAACAAGAAGCGCGTGATATTGCTGTATCTTTACTCAAAAAAGTAAGACTTGAAGATAAAGCTGATGCTTATCCAGCAGATTTATCTGGTGGTCAAAAACAAAGAGTTGCTATTGCTAGATCACTTGCAATGAAACCAAAAGTGATGCTTTTTGATGAGCCAACTTCAGCACTTGATCCTGAAACAATTGGTGATGTATTAAGTGTTATGAAAGATCTTGCAAAAGAAAACTATACAATAGTATGTGTAACTCATGAGATGGGATTTGCAAAGGAAGTTGGTGATAGAATCATATTCATGGATGAAGGAAGAATAGTTGAGCAAAATACGCCAAATGAATTCTTTCATAATCCAAAAAGTGATAGAGCAAAACAATTTTTAAATGAGATTTTAACTCATTAATCTAAACAAAAAGGAAAAAATATGAAAAAACTAATGTTAGCATTTTTGATGCTTGTTACTGCAAATTTATTTGCAGCAGATATGAATTTATGGCAAAAATCAACTTTGAATCAAATTGTTCAAAGAGGTGAATTAAGAGTAGGTCTAGAACCTGGTTATATGCCTTTTGAGATGAAAGACAAAAAAGGAAATATCATAGGTTATGATGTAGATATGGCTAAAAAAATGGCTAAAGATATGGGTGTAAAACTTAAGCTTATACCAACAGCATGGGATGGTATTATTGCAGGACTTATCACTGAGAAATATGATATTATTATGTCTGGTATGACTATAACTCAAGCTAGAAATTTAAAAGTAAATTTTGCAAATCCTTATATTGTAGTTGGTCAAACAGTTATGATGAGAAAAGAATTAGCATCATCTATTAATTCAGCAAAAGACTTAGATAAACCAAATTTTACTATTGTAACAAAACTTGGAACTACAGGTGAAATTGCTACTAGAAAATTCTTCAAAAAAGCAAAAATCATTACTTTTGAAACTGAATCAGATGCAGCTTCTGAAGTATTAAGTGGAAAAGCTGATGCAATTGTATATGATCAACCATACAATGTATTATTTATGAGTAATAAAGGTAAAGGGAAATTAGTTCACTTAGATACTCCTCTTACATATGAACCTCTTGGTTGGGCTATTAGAAAAGGTGATCCTGATTTTCTTAACTGGTTAAATAACTTCTTAAGACAAATGAAAGAAGATAAAGTTGTAGGATTTAGTGATAAAATCTATAACAGATGGCTTGTTGATACAAAATGGTTAAAACGAGTTCAATAACAAATGAGTAAAAAAAAGCAATCATTTGCACAAAATAAACCTTTAGGGCATCTTATTGCCCTATTGTTTTATGTAGGAATTGGGTTTTTCTTCTATTTAGCTGCTGCTAATATGAACTATGTATGGAAATGGAACTCTGTACCAAAATACTTTATGTATGATGAAACTATCACTATAGAATCTCCTGCAGATGGAAAACTAGTATCTAAAGATGGTAAATATTATGTTAAAACACAAGATGAAAATATAATTATAGAAGACTTAGATAGTAGTTTTAAATTTGATTATACAATAGATGAAGATGTTTATGAGGGTGATTATATTGCCAAAAAAACAGTTACAAAAGATGGTCCAATTTTAAACGGATTAAAAACTACACTTAAGATATCCGCTTTAGCTGCACTTATTACTTTTGTAATTGGTACAGTCATTGCCTTAATGAAACTATCATCTTATGTATTTATGAGGGATATTGCTACAGTTTATATTACTATCATTAGAGGGACTCCTCTACTTGTACAAATATTTTTATTTTACTTTATAGTTGCAAATATATTTGATCTTGAAAGATTTGTAGCTGGGGTATTATCATTGGGGATATTCTTTGGTGCATATATGGCTGAGATTTTAAGAGGTGCAATTCAATCAATAGACAAAGGTCAACTTGAAGCTGCAAAATCTCTTGGTATTTCAAATTTTCAAGCTATGAGATATATTATATTACCTCAAGCTGTAAAAAGAGCATTACCTACGATTATTGGAGAGATGATAGCACTTGTAAAAGATTCATCTTTAGTTTCAGTTATATCTATTACAGATCTTACGAAAGTGGGTAAAGAGATAGTTGCAAATACATTCTCCCCATTTGAAACATGGATAGTAATAGCCCTACTTTACCTTACTATAACTTCTACACTTAGTTACATAGGACATATTATAGAAAAAAGAATGACAGCTAAAGGTGGCTTAAGCTAAAAATTATGTGGATTTAACTCAACTCTAATAGAGTTTGGGTACAATTCCACATGCCATTATCAAATCTCAATAAAGAACAACTCTCTGCTGCAACATGTCCAAAAGGACACAATCTAATAATAGCTAGTGCGGGAACTGGAAAAACATCTACAATCGTTGGACGAATCGCACACTTAATAAAAAAAGGTATTAAACCACATCAAATAATGCTTTTAACTTTTACAAATAAAGCAGCTGCAGAGATGATAGGAAGAGTTTCAACATTTTTTGGAAAAGAACTAGCAACACAAATCATGGCAGGAACTTTTCATAGTATTAGTTTCAAATTACTCAAACAACTTGGTGTAAAACTTACTTTAAAACAACCAAATGAATTAAAAACACTATTTAAATCAATTTATGAAAAAAGAGTATTTTATAATCGCAATGAAACATCACCTTATGATGGTGGATATTTATATGATCTTTACTCTTTATATCTAAATTCACACCATGATGAGTGTTTTACTCAATGGATGATTGATAGAAATGAAGAGCATGAGATATATTGTATGATATATGAAGATGTAATTAAAGAGTTTAATAATCTAAAAAAAGAGTATGGATATGTAAATTTTGATGATTTGTTAACTTTAATGCTTGAAACTTTACAAAAAGAAGATTTTATATTTGAAGAAGTATTAGTAGATGAATATCAAGACACAAATCCACTTCAAGGTAAACTACTTGATGCATTTAAACCAAAATCACTCTTTTGTGTAGGTGACTATGATCAAAGTATTTATGCTTTTAATGGAAGTGATATAGGTATAATTTCAACATTTGACCAAAGATACAAAAATGCAAGAATATTCACACTTAATAAAAATTATAGGTCAACAAAACCTATACTTGAATTAGCAACAAAAGTAATATCTCACAATGAAAGAATATATGAAAAAAATCTTGAAGTTGTAAGAAGTCAACATCATAATAAACCAAAGTTATTAGGCTTTGATATGCTATTTACTCAATATGAATATATAGCAAAAAATATAACTCAATCAAAAACTCCACACAATGAAATTGCAATCATATATAGAAATAACTCAACTGCAGATGGTATAGAAGTAAATTTAAGAGAATTTCAAATACCTGCAAAAAGAAAAGGTGGAATGAGTTTTTTTGATGCCAAAGAGGTAAAAGCTATACTTGATATTATGACTTTACTTATAAATAAAAATGATATGATGGCATTTATTCATCTAATTGAGTATGGAAAGAATATAGGGAAAGCTATATCAAAAGAGCTTTTTGATGCATTAATTCTTATAGGAGATGGAAATATATTTGATGGTTTATTCCATCCAGATGAAAGTATAAGAAATCCATATGAAAAAAAAGCTGTTAAAAATGTCCAACTTGGATTATTTGATGATTATATAGAATTAGGAAGCTTGGCTAAATTTAAAGATAGTGGATTTAATGAGCAGTTTTTAAGTAATCCATTTATAAAACATCCAAAATTAAATCGTGAAGGTGGAGAGTTTTTATATCAATTTTATCTACTACTTAAAGATTTAAATAGGGTAAAAAATCCAAAATCTTTAATAGAACATATTGCTAAATCACCTTTTTATACTCATATAAAAGAATCACTTGCAAATAAAAGAGCCACACAAAAAGATGGATCTATAAATCAAGAGGTATATAATAACTCCATAAATAAAATAAATAGAAAAGTAATCCTTTTAAAAAACCTTTCAAATCATTATACAGATATACATAAATTTATAAATTCTATGATCTTAGGTGGGGGAGAGATGAGTGAAGGTGAAGGGGTTAATCTGCTTTCTGTTCATGCTAGTAAAGGTTTAGAATTTACAGAGGTGTATGTAATAGATCTTATGGATGGAAGATTTCCAAATAGAAAACTTATGAGCAAAGGTGGAAGTTTGGAAGAGGAAAGAAGATTATTTTACGTGGCAGTTACAAGAGCCAAAGATATACTATATCTTAGCTTTGCAAAATATGATCAAATAAAAAAATTAAATTTTATTCATTCTCCATTTTTAGTTGAAGCTGGTCTAATCAAATAATGGAATTTTGATTATAAATTCTACACCTTTTAAAGTCTGACCTTCATACTCATATTCAATATTTATAGCAGTTATCTGTCCATTAAAATGTTTTAAAATAATCTCCTCACTCATATATAAGCCAATTCCTGTACCACTCGTTTGATGTTTTGTAGTAAAGTATGGATCAAAAATTTTATCAATAATTTTAGGAGGGATTCCTCCTGCACTATCTTTTATTTTTATTAATATATTATTATTTTCTTTTTCTACATTTATAAATATATATCTTTGTTCTATATCATTTATCATAGTTGCATCAATAGTATTTGAAATAATATTCATAAATACTTGAACTAATTCACTTTCAAACCCATCAGTTTTAAGTTCTGAATCTATATCTTTTATAATAATAAAATCTCTATTAGTTAATTTTTTACCTATAATATCAAAAGTTTTAGCAAAACTTGAGTTTATACTAAATACTTCACGCTCAATTTGTGGTTTGAAAAAATTTCTAAAATCATCAATTGTATTTGAAAGATGCTGTGTAGTTTTAGTAATATTATCCATAGTAGACATTAATTCATCTTCATTTAGTATACCAAACTCTTTTTTTACTTTTATACCACTAGATTCTGTAGATATTACACTAAGTGGCTGTCTCCACTGATGTGCAATATTTTCAAGCATTTCTCCCATAGAAGCCATCTTAGCTTGTTGGTACATTATTCTATCTTGCTCTTTTATTTTATTTTGATTTTGTTTAATTTTCTTTGCCATTATATTTAATGAATTTTCTAGTTCTCCTATCTCATCATCAGAAGTAATATCCAATCTATAATCTAATTTTCCTTTTGCAAAATTAGATGCAGCAATTGTTAGTTTTTTTAATTTATCAGTTAGATAATTAGATAACCAAATTGCAATTAAAATTACAATTAATATCATTAAAATTGTATAAACAGATAATTGATTTATCAATGATTTTACATATGAATTAATTTCATTTTTATTTTTATCTAACATATTTTTCATATTTGTTGATTGAATATCTAAACTTTTTTGAATTTTCTCTTTACTTTTTAAAGCTGCACTATGAAAATCATCTACATTAGCCCCAATAGTTACAAAACCAAATCCTCTTTTTGTATTTCCATATTGTCCTGTGTAATATGGAATTGTAGCAGCTGTTGAAAGCTTCCATAGTTTACTCCAGTATATTATAAAAGAACCACTACCACCATCTTTTGTAAGCTGCATCCAACCTTCACATTGAGGTGCAAAATTTAAATATCTACAATCAAGTGCTATATTTCCATCAATTTTTAATTGCTCTAAATTTGGTTTTTTCTTTAATGACTGGTTTTCAAATTTTGGAATAGTTTTTAAAAACTGATTTAAATTAATATTTGATGTTTCTTTATATCTTTTTGCTAAATCAGCACTAATCCATCCAGGAACTCTTTGTCCTGTTTTTTCATCAAAGCCAACTATGAAATAATCTCTAGGATGTGAAATATTTCTACCTTCATAATCCCACATAAAAGCATAATTTCCATTACCTGCATTTGATATATCCACTTTTAAATCATCATTAATAGGATTGAATCTATCCGTAAGTTCCATAATATGATAATGATCCAAAGCCAAAGAGATATATCCTATTTTTTTATTATATTTAAATACAGGAGTAATAAATCTTATAATTGCTTCAAATCTTTTACCTTTAGGATTTTCAAGTCCTGCATATGCACTATTTTGTGGTTCAAATTTCATACCGATTTTTTCAACTTTTTGTTTTGAATAAACTCCAACTACATTTGACTTTTGATATGCACCAATAACATCAGATACATATATTTCACCCTCTTTTAAAATTTTGATTTCACTAAAATAATCTTCAGAATTTATATATGTATTTTTTCTTTGTTTTATATCTAATTTCTTAGGATTAATTTGTGAAATTTTATATTTTTCTATTCCATTTAAATCAAAAAATACAATCTCTTTATATTTTGGAAAAAATTTTGTTTTATATTGTTTGATCTCTCTTATTTTAAACTCTTTTTTATTATCTTCATTAAGTTTAATATTATTAGGTTTTATAATATTTAATTTTTCTTTTCTTTCCCATTTTTGAGTTTTATCATTAAATATATATTTTGGATCTACTTGCTGTTGTAATTTTTTTGTATTATAAAAATTTTCTAATATTTTTTGATTTAAATTTAATTTTGATAAAAATAATATATCATTATCTACACTTTTTAATAAGTTTGCTACTTGATTTGCCACTTGAATTGTAAGTTTTTCTATAGACTCTTGAGACTTCTTATCCAATGAATTAATTGAATCAGATATAACCACTTTAGCTGTTTTCTCTAATATATTTTTATTTTCACTAAATACTTTTGTTGTATTTTGTATAAAAAACTGATTTAGTTTTTCTATACCTTGTAAAGAAAGAAATAATATCAATACTACAGGTAAAACTTTAATAATAATAAATAATATGATTAACTTAATTTTAATACTTAATGATTTCATATTAATCCTTACATAAATTATTATAACAAAATAAATATAAAAATATAAAAGCTTTATAAATTAATATTACTTCAGCAATTTTAAGACTTATTTTTGATATAATCGCGACTATAAAGAATAGCTAGGATATAAATATGAGCAATAAATATGAACCAAAAAATGTAGAAGATAACTATTATAAAATATGGGAAGATAGAGGTTATTTTGAGATTGATGGAAATAAATCAATTCAAGAAGATGGAAAAACATTCTCTCTTATGATGCCACCACCAAATGTAACAGGAAGTTTACATATTGGTCATGCCCTTACATTTACTTTACAAGATATAATCACTAGATATAAAAGAATGGATGGATATAAAACTCTATGGCAACCAGGAACTGATCATGCTGGAATTGCAACTCAAAATGTTGTAGAGAAACAACTTTTAAGTGAAGGCACTACAAAAGAAGAAATAGGAAGAGAAGAATTTTTAAAACGAGCTTGGAAACAAAAAGAAACATCTGGTGGAAATATAGTACACCAAATGAGAAAGCTAGGTGTTACTCCAGCTTGGAAGCGTGAACGGTTTACTATGGATGAAGGCCTTCAAGAAGCAGTAAAAGAAGCCTTTGTATCACTTTATAATGATGGATATATTACACAAAACAACTATATGGTAAACTGGTGTACACATGATGGAGCCTTAAGTGATATAGAAGTAGAACATGAAGAAATCAATGGTAACTTCTACACTATGATATACAAATTTGCTGATGGTAGTGGAGAACTTGAAGTTGCTACAACAAGACCTGAAACATATTTTGGAGATACAGCTATTATGGTTCATCCAAATGATGAGCGATACAAAGATATAGTTGGAAAAGAAGTATTATTACCACTTACAAATCGTAAAATCAAAGTTATTACAGATGAACATGTAGATATGGAATTTGGAACAGGTGTAGTTAAAGTAACTCCTGCACATGATCAAAATGACTACGAAGTTGGAAAAAGACATGATCTAGAGTTTATTAAAGTATTTGATGAAAAAGGTATCTTAAATGACTATGCAGGTGAATTTGCAGGTCTTGAGAGACTTGAAGCCAGACCTAAAATTGTAAAAAAACTACAAGAGGAAGGGTTTTTAACAGATATAAAAGAGCATCTTCATCAAGTAGGACACTGTTACAGATGTAAAAATATAGTTGAACCTTTTATCTCACAACAATGGTTCTTAAGTGAAAAAATAGCAAAAAACTCAATAGAAAAAACAAAAGCTAATAACAACTTTCATCCAGCTCACTGGATCAATTCATATACAGCATGGATGGATGAACTAAGACCTTGGTGTATCTCTCGTCAACTTTGGTGGGGGCATAGAATCCCTGTATTTACTTGTGATGATTGTAATCATCAATGGGCTGATAAAGCAGATACTCCAGAATCTTGTCCAAAATGTGCTAGTAAGAATTATACTCAAGATCCAGATGTACTTGATACTTGGTTTAGTAGTGCCTTATGGGCTATGAGTCCTCTTGGGTGGGGAAATAATGGTAAACTAAAAGAATTATATAATGATACTGATATGGATGATTTTTATCCAAACTCATTATTGATTACTGGATTTGATATTATGTTTTTCTGGGTTGCTAGAATGATGATGATGGGTGATCATTTTCAAAAAGAGTTACCATTTAAAGATATCTATATGCACGCTCTTGTTAGAGATGAAAAAGGTGCAAAAATGTCTAAATCTAAAGGAAATGTAATAGATCCTCTTGATATGGTTGAAGCACATAGTGCTGATATTATTAGATTTACATTAGCCTTTCTTGCAGTTCAAGGAAGAGATATTAAACTAGGTGAAAAATCACTTGAACAGTTTAGAAACTTTACAAATAAACTATACAATGCATCTAACTTTTTACAATTAAATGTAGATAAATTTGATGACCTTAAAGATATAAATATTACTACACCACTTGGGGTATATATGCAAAGTAGATTAAGTGATGCAGTGGATGATATTAGAGTTGCTCTTGAAACATTCAAGTTCAACGAAGCAGCATCTATTTTATATAAATTTGTATGGAATGAATTTTGTGACTGGGGTATTGAGTATTCAAAAGCTTCAAAAGAATCAATACCTGAACTTGGAGCAATATTTAAAGAAACTTTAAAAATGATCTCTCCATTTATGCCATTTATTGCAGATCATCTATATCATAAACTAAGTGGAACAACTCTTGAAGATGGTGATTCACTTATGATTATGAATTTTCCAAAAGATATTACAAAAGATCAAAAAACAGAAGATATGTTTGCAATAATTGAAGAAGCAATTACAGCTATTAGAAGAGCAAAAGTTATCATTGATATGGGAAATAGTAAAATTGAAAAAGCCTATATAAAATTAGATACAAATATTGATACAAATATAGCTAAACCATTTATTCAAAAACTTGCAAAAGTAGAAGATGTAGAGTTTGTAACTTCAAAAGTAGAAAATAGTATAACTGATGTTAGTGACAATCTTGAAGTATACCTTCCAACTAGCCAAATTGATATGACACCAATTATAAATAAACTTACTCGTCAAAAAGAGAAACTTCAAAAAGAGATAGATAAACTAAATGGTATGTTATCAAATGAAAGATTTGTAGCAAATGCACCAGAACATGTAATTACTGAAAATAAAAAAGGGCTAGAAACCGCTAATGAAAAATTGGCAAAAGTTCAAGCAGAACTAGATACTCTTAGTTAATAAATTCTGCACCACTTAAATTTCCTTAAGTGGTGCAGAGAAATAATACCCTTGATATTCATCAATTTC
>CAZAOJ010000005.1:21157-59150 GCA_964486745.1 uncultured Arcobacteraceae bacterium | reverse complement strand
AATTTTAACCTTTGTCAAGTGCTTTTGCTTAATTCAGCCTTAAATTTTGAAAATTCTTTGTGCTTATATGTTTTTAGTATATTTTTGATTTTTTATAACCTTATATAGTAACAGTTTGATTACTTTTTGCTTGTTTTACTATATTATAAAGATTAATTATATTGTTTAAAGTTTTTATTAAGACTAAAACTATAGAATTTCATAAATTAATTATAAAAGGATATTTATATGTACAATAGAGATTATATATCAAATAATAGTTCAAGTGCACAAACAAACACTTCAACTCATGAACAATCTTCATCAAAACAAAATGTATTAGCATTTTTAAAATCAACTTATCAGTTATTCGCTGGTTCATTATTAGCAGCAACTGCTGGAGCATATATAGGTCTTGATATGGTTTCAACTATTTCTAGTTGGTATTGGGGATTAGTTATATTAGAATTTGCTTTACTTTTTGCAATTCAAGCTGTTAAAAACAAACCAGGTATCAATCTAGCTGTATTATTTGCATTCACATTTGTAAGTGGATTAACAATTACTCCATTATTAGCATCTGTTTTTGCAATGCCAGCAGGTGCATCAATTGTAGCTCAAGCATTTTTAATGACTTCAGTTGCATTTGGTTCTATATCTATGTTTGCACTTTCTACTAAAAGAGATTTTTCATCAATGGGTAAAATGTTGTTTATTACACTTATTGTTATTGTTGTAGCATCATTATCTAATATATTTTTCCAATCTCCAATTTTGCAATTAGCAATCTCTGGGATTGGTGCAATTTTATTTTCTGCATTTATATTATATGATACGCAACAAATCATCAAAGGTGGATTTTCTACTCCAATAGAAGCAGCAATTGCTCTATACTTAGATTTCTTTAATCTATTTATATCATTACTACAAATATTCGCTGCATTTAATAGTAGTGATGACTAAATCTAACTTACGACTTCTTGATGCTAATCTTAATAGATTAAGAGAAGGCATCAGAGTCGTTGAAGATATCTTCCGTTATATATATAATGATAAAGATATCTCTTCAAAATTAAAAGCTTTAAGACATAAATCAAGAATCTCACTGTATGAAGAATTATTAAATAGTAGAGATATTGTAAATGATGTTTTAAAGAAATCTACTCCTAGTGAACAAACTAGAGAAAATCTAGAATCTATACTTATAGCAAATTTCAAAAGAGCACAAGAAAGTTCAAGGGTATTAGAGGAGTTTACAAAACTAATCTCAACACAAACAAGTGAAAATTTTAAATCAATTAGATACGAACTTTATGATTTAGAAAAAGCTTTAACAAAAATAACTTCGAACTCTAAATAATCTAAATCATACTCTTTATATAATTTTTTAGCCTCTTTAAAAGATAGGGTATTACTATTTGCACTAACTCCCGAATATTTTATATAATTAAATAGATCTTTTTTATTATTAAACTTTAAATTATAATTAAATACCTCAAAAGTGCAATCATAATCAATATTAAATGCCTGTTTTATAGTATCTAAATCTAAAATTGGTGACTTATATTGTGTAATCTCTTGAATTCTCTTAAAAGTATTAGAAGTAAATAAAACAGCATTAATCTCATTTGTACATAATTTTAATATATTTAATAATTTTGGTAAATCACAAGACCACTGTAATGCTGAAGCTGATATTACTACATCAAAAGACTGATTTTTAATAGAATCTTGAAACTCTTGAGAATCAAAACTTAAACATTGAATATCTATAAAATCATCTTTTGGGTGCAGTTCACACATTTTTGAAGAAAAATCAATAGCTTTGTAATATTCTATATTCCAATTAACATAATTAAATATTTGTCCACTACCACATCCTAATTCTAAAATTCTTTTAGGGTTGTTTTTTATATCACGAACCAATGCTTTAGCAATTATTTGCTGAATAATATTGTAATGTTTATACTCATTTGCATATTTTGAAAACTCTTTTTTTACATTCATTTTTTTACTTTAACCTTTTTTTAATAAAATTTCGATAAAATACAGCTCATTTTATCAAGGAAATCGATATGACATCAACATTATTAATAGTACAATTTGCGTTAGCAGTTATAATTACAATTACAGTTTTATTACAAAAAAGTGCCTCTATGGGACTTGGAGCATATAGTGGAAGCAACGATTCAGTATTTGGAGCTAAAGGTCCAGGTAATGTTTTAACAAAAGCAACATTTATTTTAGCAGCATTATTTATAGCAAATACATTATCATTAGGTTATTTTTATAATCAAGAGAGATTACAAAGTGCAGTGGACAGTGTGGAAACAAAATCTTTAATTCCACAATCTCCTATTGCTTTACCAAAAGCAACTCCAGCTGCACCTAGTGCACCTGCAGTACCAGCGGCTCCTTCAAAATAAATAAATAATATTACTTAAAAAAAGGTGATTGGATATTCCAATCACCTTTTTTTATGCTCAAATATGCTATACTATTGCCTTAAAATCAAAACTATAGGATCATTAATATGTTAGAGGAAATTTACACTCACACAAAAGAAAATATGGATAAATCTCTTGAAGCACTAAAAAGAGATTACTCAAGCTTAAGAACAGGAAAAGTAACAACTAAGGTAGTTGCGGGTATTAAAGTAGATTATTATGGAACACCTACTGACTTAACACAAGTTGCAAACGTGGTTGCACTTGATGCTACAACTATATCTATCTCACCTTGGGAAAAGAATATTGTAGGAGATATTGAGCAAGCTATTCAAGCTGCAAATATTGGAGTAAATCCAAATAATGATGGAGAAGCTATAAAACTGTTTTTCCCTCCAATGACAGTTGAACAAAGAGAATTAAGTGCAAAACAAGCAAAAGGTATGACTGATGATGCAAAAGTTGCAATTAGAAATATTAGAAAACACTCAAATGATCAAGTAAAAAAATTACATAAAGATAAAGAGATCACAGATGATGAAAATAAAAAAGCATTAGATGAGATTCAAAAAATTACTGATTCTTATATTGCAAAAGCAGATGAGATCTTAAAAAATAAAGAGAAAGAGATATTAACGGTTTAATTATGAATGTAGAACAAATATATAAAGATTCTCAAGCATTACTTGAGGGGCATTTCTTATTAAGTAGTGGAAATCACTCAAAATACTATTTACAAAGTGCAAAGGTATTAGAAGATCCAAAAACAGCAAAACTTTTAGCTGAAGCTTTAGCTGAACAAATTAAACAAAGTGGTGTAGAATATGATGCTGTTTGCTCACCTGCTCTTGGTGGATTAATTGCTGGCTTTGCATTAGCAACTGCACTTGATGTTAGATTTATTTTTGCAGAAAGAGTAGATGGACAGATGTCTATTAGAAGAGGTTTTGAGGTAAAAGATGGCGAAAAATACATCATATGCGAAGATATAATTACTACTGCTGGATCTGCACTTGAAGCAGCTAAACAAATTGAACAAAATGGTGGTAAAGTTACAGCCTTTGCTGCACTTGCAAATAGAGGTTTTTGTGCTAGAGAGGGAAGCAATCTTCCAAATAAAGAAAATTGTAAACTTCCTAAAGGAACTAAACTTTTTGCACTTGATGATTTTACATTTGAAATGTATGCGCCACAAGATTGTCCTTTATGTAAAGAAGGGAAATCTCAAGCATATAAACCAGGAAGTCGTGGTAACTAATATATATGGCTAGATGGAGAGATATTAAACAAAATCGTGTATCAACTAGTTCTTCAAAGAAGACTCAAAAAGATGTAGAAACTTCTAACACTATAGTTTGTGCATCTGTCTTAAATAGATTTAAATCTTATGTAGTTGATACATTTATGATTACTATGCCTATAATGTATTTTGTAATATATTTGGTAATTGGTAGTCTGCAAGAATTTTCTTCTGCAAAAATGCTAGGATGGGGAATAATATTAGCACTTCATAGTGTTGCATTATTGGCATTTTGGATGATAAAAAAAGAGTCTCCAGGAATGAGAGCATATGAGTTAACACTAATAAATGATAATCCAGATAAATCAATAAATTTCTTACAATTAGTCATTAGATATGTAATTACATTAATAAGCTCTATTACACTACTTTGTCTGGTTCCTTTATTTAGAAAAGATAATAGAGCATTGCAAGATATGTTAAGTGGTACATCTATAATTACTGCTCCAAAATAAATTTTTAATGATACTATTTTTTAAACTTAGTGCTTTTTATTTTTTCTATTTTGCAGCAGTTGGTGTATATGTAATATTCTTACCAAAGGTATTTAGTGATATTGGATATACACCATCTCAAATAGGAATCATTCTAGCACTTGCTCCCCTTATGCGATTTGCTACTCCATTTTTATTTTTAAAACATATAAAACTAGATCAAAATTTATTTAAATTAAGTCTAATATTATCAAGCATTAGTGCATCTATGTTTTATTTTAGTTTATATAATTTTTATTTATTAATGATTAATAATATCATATTGGGAGTATGTCTTAGCCTTATTTTACCATATATGGAAGTAATATCATTAAAAGAATTAGGAAATTCTTTATATGGCAAGGCTAGACTTTTTGGGTCTATTGGCTTTATGATGATTAGTTTAGTACTAGCAAAGTTTTTATCATCTGCTTCTATTGCTATTCATTATTATCTAGTAACAGTAATATTAACATCAATTTTTGCATGGTCTTTATTAAAATATGATATACCTCACCATGAAGATACAGGAGTTGATGCAAAAAAATTCTCATTAATATCGCATTGGCCTTTTTGGTTAAGTTTATTTTTAATGCAGATGAGTTTTGGAGGATTTTATAACTTTTTTACAATATATGAATCACAACATGGAATATCGCTTGAAATAATAAGTTATTTATGGTCATTTGGAGTTATTTGTGAAATTTTAATGTTTTATTTTCAAGCACCATTATTAAAAAAGAATCTATTATTTATGATTAAATTTTCTATTTTAATTACGGCATGTAGATGGTTTATGCTATATTTATTTCCTGATAATTTAACGATTACGTATATATCACAGGGGCTACACGCATTTAGCTTTGGTTTATACCATAGCGCAGTAATAATTTATTTATATTCTTTATATACAAATAAAAAATTAGCACAACAGTTTATGCTAGGTATTGCGTATGGATTGGGTGGATTTGTCGGGGCATTGATATCTGGATATTTATATGGTCCAAATCTTTTTTTATATGCTTCAATTATAGCAATAAGTGCATATTTCGCTCTAATAATTGATAATAAACAAAAATTAAATCAAGAATAAGCACCTTTATATATGGGTATGTGCTGAAGCTTTAAAAATATCATAGCACTCATAATTGCATCATTTAAGGCATCATGCTTACCAAGTCTTGGTATATCAAGTTTTTCCATAATAGTATCAAACTTTAAATCTACAAACTCATGTGCAGAACTTTTCTTATATCTTTTATAATACATTGATGATAATTCTATACTTTCATTTGGTAAAGTTGTACCAATAAATCTTTTTAAATATTGATTTAAAATTGAGATATCAAAAGAGATGTAATATCCTACAATTGGTAAATTACCAATAAATGGTAATAATTGTTCTAAAGCCTCATCGATAGTAACACCATTTTGTAAATCTATTGGTCTTATATGATGTATTGTTATACTTTGAGCACTTATATTAGATACTGGTTTTATAAATATTTCAAAAGATTCACTAACTTGAATCTTATTATCTTTTATTTTTACTGCACCGATTGATAATATCTCATCTTTTTTAGGATTTAATCCTGTTGTTTCAGTATCTAATACTATATATTCATTTGGGGCAATATCTTCATCAAAAAGATATAAATATTTATCATCTTTTAGTTTTGATTGCTGTAGTTTTTTTCTAAATTTTTTAAACATCTACATCACATTATTTAATCTAAAATGATTAGTAATAAATTTTTTAAATTTATTTACTATTTGAAAACTGTCTTTTAACATATCTCTTTGTATTTTACTCAAATTACTAAATTTTATTTTATTATCTATTGATTGATTTTCATTTAATTTCTCAATTTGTGTTTGTAATTTTAATCTTAGCAATAATCCAAAAGCCTCAATTAATTCTGATGCTAAATCTTTTTCTAAAATACCTAATTCATTTAATTTCTTTATTCTTGCTATTGTTGAGTGTTGTGTAACTTTATTTTCTAAAGCAAGTGCTCTTATCCCTTGAACTATTGCAAAGATTGCACCCTTTTTTAAATCAATCTCATCATCTTTTGTAATAATATTTGAAAAAATCCCAATAGGAGTATCAAAAGCTAAAGTTGCTTTTGCAAAATATGCCATAAATACATCTTTATTATCAATCTTTTCAAAAATATTTTGCTTTAAACCATCTATTAATATTTTATCCCCTGCAACTGCTTTTGCATCAAAAAATATTGCTAAATTCATATAGTCTTCCATATTAGATCCATTTAACCAACTATCAATTTGATTTTTAAATTCACTATATGATTTACACCAATATGGATTACTTACCATAATATTCCCATCACATCTAGGAAATCCAAACTCTATTAGATAATCTGTAAAATCATCCATATAGCCTCTAAATTGTTCTATATCTACTTCATCTTTTATAATTAGTGCATTATCTTGATCTGTTTTTAAAATCTGTTCATCTCTTCCCTCGCTACCCATTACTAACAAGGAACATTTTTTTTGTAACTGCGCTGGAATAATCAACTCAAATAATTTTTCATATACTTTTGCATTAAGTTGAGCAACCATTTTAGCAATATATGTTGTTTTTACACTTTTCACAAATAATGATTTTACCGTTTTTGTAATATCCTCACTTGCAATTTTTAAATCATAGGGTGTTTTTGCTTTTTGAATTTGTACAGCAATAAGATGTACATGATTTGCAAAATAGCTTAAAATATCAATTTGATCAATCGTCCCAATTAATTCATTTTGTTTTAAAACACCAACTCTTTTAATAGAGTGTTGTGTTAGAAGTAATAAAACTTGAAATAAGAAATCATCATAATCTACACATACAAATGGATATACAGCAATATCATCAATATTATCATTAAGTGATTTGTTTTTTAATAATACCTCTTTTTTTAAAACTGAATCGGTAACTATTCCATATTTGTCGTTATTCTTTACTATTATTGTAGAAGTTTTATATTCTATAGATTTTTTAATAGCATCATTTATACTTGTATCTACATTTACAATACATGGCTTATGCAGGTAAATTTCATTGACTCGAGCAACCATGAATCCAGACATATCATTGCTATATTCTCTTTTTTTAAGAGATTGTAACCTTGAAGACAAATCTTTTAAATAAAAATCTTTAAATGATTGATTTAGATTTAATAGATCCAGAAAAGCCTTTTTATCTAATTCATAACATATTAACTCTTCACTAACTACAAATTTACTATTAGTTTTACCATACATTAAAGAATCTGCATCAAAACTATCTTCACTATGATAAACTGCACTTAATTCATCATTATTATACTCATTAACTTCCCCTTTAATGATAATAAAAAAATAATTTGCAATATTTGTAGGGGATATTATTAGTGTATCTTTTGGATAATAACCTATATTTATATGTTTTTGACATAATTGTAATTGAGTATTATCTAATTTATCAAAAGGGTGAATAGATTGTAAAAACTCTTGTTGATCATGTAAGCTCATATACCTTCCTTAAAAAATATATCTATTATATCTTAATTAAGTAGCATAAACTTAGCATTTAATGCATTGTTTTATATAAAGCCTCATGTTTATCAATATCTTCTTGACTTGGTTTTCTCCTTACAGATAAATAACATTGCTCCCCCTGTTTATTTTTATATGGATAAACTGTAGCAAAGACCCAATAGTATCCACCAGATGAAGTTGAATTTTTTACAAAACCTTGCCAAACCTTTCCAGCTCTTATAGTATCCCACAGATCTTTAAACGCAACCTTTGGCATATCTGGATGTCTTACTATATTATGTGGTTTACCTATTAAATCATCCAAACTATATTCTGCAACTTTACAAAATTCGTCATTTGCAAATAAAATATAACCTTTTTCATCAGTTTCACTAACTAAAAAACCTGTTTCACTTAAAACAGTTTGTTCTCCTTTTGGCATAATTTATCCTTTATTTATTTGCACAATTTATTTCCCGAATATCATCTAATAATTCAAATACCATATCAATATTATTCTCTAAGTTATTTGTTACAGCTATAATTTGTTCATTATCATAATTATTTGCATATAAATCAACACTATCTTGTACCATGGAATGTACTCTAGAATGAAATGCTTTTAATTCTTCCCATTCTTTTGTTTTAGCAAATTCTGCATCTGAATGACTATCCATCCATTTACCCAAATTACATTCATGATGATTTGTTACTGTAAAACTTTTCCCTGGTTCACATTTTGTTAAACTATCATTCTTGAATTTAATATGATCCGATTTTAATTTATTAACATCAAAAATCATATTTGTATCACATACTCTTCGTTTTGCCTCTTCTTTAAAAAATGTTCTGTCAACTGCACTTTGTAAGCCTTGACATAACGTTTGAGTTTCTTGTGCCATTTGAGCTATCTCATTAGCTGAAGATGCATTTTGTTGAGTAGCATGATCTAAAGAATTAACCGTATCATTTATTTGTGACATTGCATGTTCCTGCTCTTTTGCAGCATTAGCCACATCAGAAATAAGATCTATTGTACTAGTAATACCTTTACTCAATTCATTATATCCTTCTATCATTTGATTTGATACCATTTTACCTACATTTGCTTTTTCATTTGCCTTTGAAACTAAATCTTGTATCTCTTTAGCTGCTTCAGCAGATCTACTTGCAAGATTTCTTACCTCTTGAGCAACTACAGCAAATCCTTTTCCTGCTTCACCTGCTGTTGCAGCTTCAACTGCAGCATTTAAAGATAATATATTTGTTTGAAATGCAATTTGATCAATTACAGAAATTGCATCATGAATAGCTGTAACTTGTTCACTAATATCATCCATTGCAACAGACGTTTGATTTGCTAATTTTTTCCCATTTTGACTCGAAGTAGCTAACTCTTGTGCATACCCTGCCATTTGGCTTGCACTTTGGCTACTTTGTGAAATTGTACTAGTTACCTCTTCAATTGCAGCTGCTGTTTCTTCTAGGGCTGCTGCTTGCTTATTTGATGATTGACTTAATCTTGCTGATACTTCTGCTAAATCATTTGCAGAATATGTCAACCTTTTATTTGCATTATCAATCATTGCCATAACTTCAGAACTAGTATTTTGAGTAATACGTACTCCAGATAAAAGTGATGCAATTAAACCTGTTACACCTTCAATATGAGGGATATCTTGATCATATTTTGCATTTGAAAGATTGATTAAACAATTAGATAATATTGTTAAATTCTTTTCTGAGGTATCAATCATATTATTTATTTGATTCTTTAACTGTTCTACTCCATCGGCATGAGCATTTTGTAAAATTCTACTATTATATAATCCCGCATTTACTTTTCCTATTACAGATTGTGCTTCTTTTATAACTTTTTGATCTTGTATTAATCCGGCCTCAATATTATCCATGTACTTATTAAAATTAGTTGCGATTTTTGATGTTTCATCTTTTGATGTAATATTTATTTTACTATTAGTTCCATAAGAATCATTTGCCAAGTTTTCCATAGACTTATCTAATACTTTAAGAGTACTGATAATACCTTTGGCAATAATTACATTTAGTATAGTTACAATAAATGCCATAATTGACAATATTACAAGTAAGGTTGTTGTTAATTGTTTAAAATCTTTTTCAAAAATTTTAGCACTTTCTGCCTTTTTTTTCTTCAAAACTGCTAACTCTTTTATTAATTCACTTTTTAAACCTCTCCAGTTTTTTAGAAGTCTTTTCATTTGTATGGGGTCTAAATATTTATTTTTTATTGCTTTACTATTTGTTTCTTTAGCAAGTAAAGTAAAATTGTTTGCTTTTTGAGCTATTCCATCATATCCTTTTAAAGAATTTGCAAACTTATTTATTTTTGAAATACCCATTTTTACGGTTTTCAAAGGCTTGTCTTTTGATGGATCTAAAGCATAAATAGCAGATGCGGAATTTATTAATAATCCACCAATAAATATTGATTTTAAATCACTTGTCATTTTTGATATTTCATGAGATTTTTTATACTCTTTATTTAAAGAACTTAAAGAGGAATAACTGACTATTGCTAAAATTATCAATCCGATAACCACAATTGCAGAATTTAATTTAAGTCTTGAACTAATCATCATATTACTAAACATATTATTTCCTTATAACTATAATTTACATATTGTATGAAAAAATGACTTAAATGTAATAGTTATAAATAAAAAAAGAATTTCTTTGATTTAAAATTACACAAATTATATAAATAACATTAAAGATTTTACTTTAATGTTATTTACTATTAAGAAAGATTAATGATCTTGTGCAGCTCCAGCTCCACTTGGAATTCTAATATTTTCTACAATATCTTGAATCTCTTGTGGTGGTGGTGGAGTAGCTCTTGAAACAAAGTATGCAACAACAAAGTGAATAATCATACCTAGTGTACCAATTCCTGTAGGAGCAATTCCAAATAAGTAATCTTCTTTTGCTCCACCTAGAAATACAAAGTATATAATATATGCAAATGTAAAAGTAAGCCCAACTGCCATACCTGCAATTGCACCCTCTTTATTCATTCTTTTATCAAATACACCTAAAATAATTACAGGGAAAAATGAAGCAGCTGCCAATCCAAATGCAAATGCAACAACCTGAGCAACAAAACCTGGAGGATTTATTCCCAGATACCCTGCAACTAAAATAGCTACCACTGCAGCAATTCTTGCAAGTCTTAATTCAGATTTCTCTGTTAATGTTGATTTTCCTGTTTTTTTATCTTTATAAATAACTCGTCCAAATAAGTCATGAGAAATAGATGAAGATATAACCAGCAATAACCCAGCTGCAGTTGATAGAGCTGCAGCTAATCCACCAGCAGCCATCAGTGCAATCACCCAATTTGGCAAGTGTGCAATTTCAGGATTTGCAAGTACCATAATATCTCTATCTACATAGATTTCATTTGCAATACCATTATTTTTTTCTAATTCAGCTTTAGTTGGTGCCCCTTTAGCATTTGTTGTTAAACGCTCACCATTAGCACCTCTTTTATCTCCATCAAAATGTGGTTTACCTTTTGGTCCATCAAATGCAGCACCTGCAGCATATTGAATTTTACCATCACCATTTCTATCATTCCATGCTAATAATCCACCATTTTCCCAAGTTTTAAACCATGCACCATCATTTGTAGATCCATCAGCTCTTTTTAAATCACCAGCTACAAATTTTGTATATTCAACATTTTGTACATTTGAGATAAGATTTACTCTTGAAAATGCTGCAACAGCAGAAATAGATGTATACATAATAGCAATAAATACCAATGCCCAACCAGCACTAATTCTTGCATCTTTTACTTTTGGTACAGTAAAGAATCTTACAATAACATGTGGTAATCCAGCAGTTCCCGCCATAAGCACAACTGTAAGCATAAACATATTAAATACAGATCCTGGCTCAGTATAATTATTAAACCCTAAATCATTAACTGCTTGATCTAGCGCATGCATTAAATAGGTGCCTTCAGGTATGGTTCTAACTCCATCATCAAAAGCAAAAGCAGTTTGAGAAAAAATACCAGCTTGTGGTAAAAATGTATCCGTTACTTGAAGAGAAAGGAAAATTGCAGGTACTGTAAATGCAAAAATCATTACACAGTATTGAGCAACTTGAGTATATGTAATACCTTTCATACCACCTAATACAGAATAGATAAATACTATTCCCATACCAAGCATAACTCCAGTATTTACATCAACTTGTAAGAATCTTGAAAATACAATTCCTACTCCTCTCATTTGACCAGCAACATAAGTAAATGAGATAAAAATAACTGCAATAACTGCAACAGTTCTAGCAATATCTGAATAATATCTATCGCCAACAAAATCGGGAACCGTAAATTTACCAAATTTTCTTAAATATGGTGCTAATAAAAGAGCAAGTAGTACATAACCACCTGTCCAACCCATAAGATAAGCTCCACCATCACTACCTTTAAATGCAATAATACCTGCAAGTGAAATAAATGACGCTGCACTCATCCAGTCTGCTGCTGTTGCCATACCATTTGCCATTGGAGGAACTCCACCACCAGCTACATAAAACTCTTTTGTACTACCGGCTTTTGCCCAAATAGCAATACCAATATATATAGAAAAAGAGATTCCTACAAATAAATAAATCAGTGTTTGTAATTCCATAATCTCTTCCTACTCGTCTACGCCGTATTTTTCATCAATTTTTTTCATTTTTGATACATATACAAAGATAAGTATTACAAATGCGTAAATTGAACCTTGTTGAGCAAACCAAAAACCTAGTTTTACTCCGCTAATTTCGATCATATTTAATTGATTGATAAATAAAACTCCACAACCAAGTGAAACTATAAACCATACAACTAAAAGTTTTAATATTGTAGAGATATTCTCTTTCCAATACTCTTGTGCTTTTTGGGCATCCATTAGAACTCCTTTTAAAATAATTCATTCTAATTATAAGTAATCAATATAGCAACAACATAGCAAGTATTAAAATTAGTTAATCTTCGAAACGCTCTTTTATTTTCATAAATTCATTTATATGTGTTAAAAATAGGTTTATTAAGTGTGGATCAAACTGTAAGCCTTGTTCTTCTTCAAAGAGTTTTATAACTCTATCATATTCCCAAGCTTTTTTATAAACTCTGTCAGATATCAGTGCATCAAATACATCTGCTATAGATACAATTCTTGCATATATAGATATATCTTTACCCGATAGGCCTTGTGGATAACCTTTACCATCATATCTTTCATGGTGTTCATGAGCAATTTGTGCTGCAATTTGCAATATTGGTAAATTTGATCCTGCTAAGATCTTATAACCAATTTGTGCATGTGTTTTCATAATATTCCACTCATCACTATCTAGCTGACCAGGTTTTAATAAAATTGAATCAGGGATTGCAATTTTACCCATATCATGCATAGTTGAAGCAATAAATAACTCATCACAAGTTTTGGAATCCAATCCATATAAAGATCCCAGTATTTTAGAATAATGAGCTACTCTTCTAATATGATTACCGCTTTCTTTACTTCTTGACTCTACAGATTCGCCCATTCTATAGATAAGTTCATGTTGAGTATTTTGTATCTCATCATTTAACTTTATAGTATCTGTGATATCATGTCTAATGGCAATATATTCTACAAGATTATTATCATGGTCATAAATAGGTGATATTGCTGCATCTACCCAATATGGTTCATTGTCTTTTGCTAAATTTTTTACAACACCGGTCCATGTATTTCCAGCTTTTATAGTTTTCCATAAATCTTTAAATACAAGTGCTGGTACATCTGGATGCCTAACAATATTATGAGGCTTCCCTATTAGCTCATCCTCTGTATAACCTGAAATCTCACAAAAAGTTTTATTTACATATGTAATAATTCCCTTTTTATTTGTTTTTGACACAATTGTACTATTATCAATAGCTTTTTTATAATCTACTAAAAGTCTATGTTCTTCTAACATTTTTATATATATTTTGTATAACATCAAAAAAATCATAATAAATACTAAAATACAAATAACCCAAAAAATAACATGCATATTTAATGTTGAAGATATATTTTTATTTACAGCTTGTGCATTTTCTTGAAGTTTATTTAAAAAATCTTTAACTTTTAAATTTATTGTATCAACGGCACAACTTGAAGTATTAAACCACTGTAATGCACTTATATCAATTGTATCAATAGAATTATTTATAATCTTATTAACAATTAAATAGGTCTGTTTTACACATAATTTATCTTCAATACTAGATAAAATATTCAAATGTTGATATGATGCATAACTTTTTAAAATTTGTAAATAATTCTTTATTAAACTATTCAATTCTACAACTCTAATATAGTCTTTCTTATCAATTGCCTTTTTAGTTAATATACTTGCAATAAATGCTCTTAATTGTCCCATATATTCTTGTATAAAATTTAACTTTTGGTGAATTATCAAAGAATTCTTTATATTTTTATCATCTGTATATAACAGTAATTTTCCAGATTTATTAATCATTTGTAAAATAATACTTGTATACGAATCAAATGCTTCATCTTGAGTTAATTTATTTTTTCTAATTTGCATATGTAATACACTAATCTTACTTTTTATTTTATGTAAATCTAAAAAAGACGATGATTTTTCGATTAAATTTATTACAGATTTTTGTTGTTGAGTTAAAATATATAAATATTTCTTATTTTTATTTGAAAAATAAAGATTTGTTAATCCTCTATCTTTTTGTATCTCTTTAATAAGTTTTGTTAATGTTTTTATTTGTACTATTTTAGTATTAACATGTTCTATATTATTTAATTTGTTATTTATTTTACTTAAATCTGAGACTATTGCAAAAAGACTAATTATAATAAACAAACCTAATAAAATGACTAATAATAACTTATTTTTTAACATACGAAATTATACATTTTTATTATTTAAATATTGCGTGATACTAGGCAATTTTTAGTTAATTTTATAAAATAAGTAATTTTTTACTCTATCTTTATACTTTTACTATATATCGATCTATTTTATATCCTATACCTTTATGATTTTGTATAAAATCTTCTTTTAATACTTTTCTTAATCTACTTATTTCTGTACGGATTGTTGCATCACTTACTGGTTCAGAATTCCAAACATATTCTCTTAATATATCAACACTTATTATTGTTCCAATATTTGTACATAAGCATTGAATAATATCATTTTGTTTTTTTGTTAAAGGGCATAATTCTTTATTATATAGCAGCTCATTTGTTTGCTTATTATAACTATAATTTAAACTAAGTATTATATGCTTTCTATTTATATTTTCTATTTGTTTTGAAATTTTTTGAACTCTTAACCCCAACTCTTTTAGATGAAATGGTTTTTTAATATAATCAGCTGCTCCCAAATTAAAAGCCTCACTTATACTTTGAATATCAACCAAAGCGGATATAAATATCACTGGTGTAAAACACTGCTTTGCTTGTATTTTTTTAAATAAGCTAAGTCCATCTAAATTTGGTACATTAATATCAAATATCAATAAATCAAATTGACTATTTTCTAGTTTATATTGTGCTTTTAGTCCATCACTAAATGCCATACATTCATGACCTAAAGTTTCAAGATATTCTACTATTGAACTTTGTAACATTAATTCATCTTCAAGTAATAAAATCTTCATTTTTTACCCTTTAAAATTATGTTCTTTATTTTAGTAAAAAATGTTACATTTTTTTTAGTAATTATTTTTTGTTTTAATTTCTCATTTAAACTAATTAAATAATTTGGTTGGTATAGATTCTCTTTCATTATTTTTTTCTTTGTAAAAAATTTTCTAATTCTGCAATTGCTTTTTCATTTTTTATTCTAAATTTTATCTCAATTCTTCTTGATGCATCTTTATCCTCAACACCATTTACATATATTAGGTTAGCATAAGATCTACCGCTTGCAGATATATACTGTTCTAGTAACTTTTTATCTTTAAAATCTAAACTATATAAAAATTTCATAACCTCTAAGGCTCTTTTTTGAGACAACTCTAAATTATATAAATAACTTCCTGAAGAATCTGTATACCCTTCTATAGTAATAGTATCAATATATTGTCGCATCTCCTTATCTAGTAAAAGGGCATGAATATATTTTTTCAAAATTGCACTCAATTCTTCTTTTGAACCATCTTTTAGAATATATTGACCTTTTTCAAATAAGATATTAGATGCAAATCTCATTGCACCACTTTTTGGATCAATATCTATAGAATCACCCAACTTATCTTTTAAATTTGTAATTACTTTAATTCTAACACCAGTAAGATTTTTGATTTTTACTTTCGTAATATCAAACTCTTCTACTAGCTTTTGATGCTCTTTACTTTGAATTAGTAGTTTTTGTTCAAGCAAAGCTAACTCTTCATCTTTTAAACTAATCGCATTTGTATCTTGTAAGATTTGTTCTTCTAAAATCTTTTTTTGTTTTGTAAACTCTTTATCTTTAAGTTCATATCCTAAAAGTAAATCTTTTAACTTCTCTAATTCTATTTTACTTAATGATAACTGTTCAATATTATTTGCAATTTGATCTTTTTGTTCTTGGATATTTTTATTTAATAAAACAATATTATTTTGTTCATCTTCTAAAATTGCTGTTATTTTTTGAATCTGTTCTTGTGATAATTTTAGTTTTTTATCTTTATCATTTAAATCTAAATTCAACTGCTTATTTAATTTTTTAGCTTCATCAAGCTCTTGCATTGTTTGCTTTATTTTATTTTTTGCTTTTGCAACTTCAAACGAAAGATGTAAACTTTTCTCCTGAGAATCTTTCAATTTTTTTTGAATATCTAATAAAACTCTCTTCTTTTTTTCTAAAGCTTCATCACTAAGATTTAATGCATCTTTTTCTTTTTGTAAATCAGTACGAATACTTTGTAAGTCACTTTGAATATAAACATATTTTACAACAATAGCCCCCAAAAGTAAAATAAAGACAAATAAGAGTCCTGCCATTAAATCGGCATAAGATATCCAAAAGTTTTGTTCATTATTAGAATCTTTTTTTTCAAACATCTAATTTACTTTAATTCATCTTTTAATTCTACAACTTGAGATATAACTTCGGCCGTTTGAGCATCAATCATCTCTAAAGAGTTACGTAGTTTATTTGTAAATTTTTCATCAAAATCATTTAAATGTTGATTAAAACTCCAACCTATTCTATCTGTATCACTTTTCATAGTTTCAATATTCTTTATAATATTGGCATAAATATTTTCTAAATTATCTGCACTAATATTTTTTAAAGAGTCGTTTAACAATACTATATTTTCATTTAATATCTTCGTAGCAGCAGCTATATTATTTTCTTTTACTTGCATTGTATTTATTATTGAATCCATTTGTTTTACTGTGCTACTTATCATAGGTACAAGTGTAGAGATATCCTGAGTAATTTTTTCATAAGATTGATTTACAACTTGTTGTTGCTGTTCTCTTTTCATCATAAATTCATTTGATCTTTGCATAGCTTTTTGTTCTGTATTAATAATACTATCAAACATCTCTAATCTTTGAGCCAAGGAGTTATTCATATTTTCAACCAATTGAGATGAACCAATATTATTAAATACCTCATTTAGTTTTTCATAATTTTCTATACTTTTTTGAAAATGTATCTTATCAATATCAATTTTATTCCAAAAAAATGATTTTGTATTCTCTTTGATTATTAATATATCATGCTCAAATCTACTCATCCCTATTTTTTCATAAAATATCCACCAAATTGATAAAAATATTCCATAAATTGATACATAAAATGCTGTACCAACGCCTCCTAGAAGTAAAGATATCTCTTTTTCAAGTACAGATGCTGTTTGTGATGAAAAATCAGGCATACTAACTGCAATAGATATAAAAGTACCTAATATCCCAAGTGTTGGAAATATTCCTGCTGCTACACTAGAAAAATTTGTATTTCGTAAAGGAAGGGTAAACTCATTTAAAAAATCATCAACTGAAGCATTTGCTTTTGTAGTATCTTCAATACTTAGACTATTTTTATTAATATAGTTTTTTAGTTCCTCTTTTAATTCTTTATACTGTTTTCTAAATTTGCAAGAAGCATAATATGCATTATGTCTTATAAAAAAAAGATATATTAAATATATAAATCCAATTAAAACTACACTATGAATCTCAACTTTTAAAGGTATAAATCCCATATATCCAATTAAAACAACTAAATAAATAAGTGTTGGGATTAAAAAAAGATTAACTATCCTTGCACTACAATTTCCACTTGTATCAAAGTTTTGATTAAGTTGTATAAAATCTTGTTCTTGTACCATAATCTATATCCTTAATGTTAAGAATTTATTATAACATAGTTTTATTTTTATTCTAGCTGAACTTATATATAAATGATGTTTGTTGATTGTTAGATTCTATATCTATATTTACATCATTATTTTGACATATTTCATATATTATATTTAGCCCTAATCCAAAGCCTCCCCTTGCATCATCTTCTCTATAATATCGTTGAAATATTTTAGAAGTATCATCAATAGTTTCACCTTCATTTTGCACACTAAAAACTATATTTTCATCCAATTTATTTAATTGTACTTTGATAGCTGTATTTGCAAAACTATATTTTATGGCATTTGATAGAGTATTATCACATATTCTTTGCAGTTGTGTTTCATTAAAGTTTATAAAAATATTATCTTCAATATCTGTAGTTATTTTAAGATTATTACCAAAAGCAATCTCATCAAAAAAGTCTACTCTTTGCACTAAAAATTGTGAAAAATCTATATGTTGTTTTTCATATGTGATCCTATCTTTTTTTATTAAATAACTTAAATCATTATATATATTATGTACAATTTTTGCTCCAGCTTCTATTTTTGAAAGATATTTATTATTTCCATATTTCATTTTAAATAAATCGATATTTACTATCATAATACCAAGTGGTGTATTTATCTCATGTATTGCATTTTTTAAAAACTTATCCTGTGATTGAACTAAATTATGGGCATATTGTTCAGAAGCTTTAAGTTCTATTGTTCTTTGTTCAACTTTATGTTCAAGATTAATATTTAATTGAGTTAACTCTTTTGTTAAAGCATTTGTATGATTTGCAATACGTCTAAATTCTTTAAAAGTTAAATCATTCAAGTCAATAATATCTGTATTTTTAAGCGTTAACCTAATCTTTTCGATATCTTGTCTTACAAGCATTGTAAAATATTGATACATCATAGTTCCAATTATAAATAAAAATATACTCAATGCTAAAATTTGTACAATATATGTTATGATTTTTCTATTATAATCTTTCTTCTTTTGTTTTAAAACTTTTTCAATCTCATCAATATATACTCCACTTCCAATCATCCACCTCCATGGTTTAAAAGAAACCGCATATGATATTTTTGGAGCTAAAGTATTTGTAGTTGGTTTATTCCACACATACTGAACATAACCACCTTCTGGTTTTTGAGATATATCTATGAGTTCTTTAATCACTTTTTTACCATTTGGATCTGTAAACTCTATTAAATTTTTTCCTGCATTTTGTTTTAAAATAGGATCAGCTATATTTATTCCATCAAAATTATAGATAAAAACATACCCCGTACCATCACGCTCATTTCTAATTTTTTCAATTACATCAATTATCTCTTTTTGTAACTCTTGTAAATTTTGTTTATGATTTTTATTATTTTGAGTATATTTATATTTTATAAAGTTCAAAGCCCTTATCGTCTCTTTTTTTATAAAATCTTTTTGTACCTTATAATAATCTTTTTCAATTTTTTCTATATCATTTTTATATTCAGTATAAGTATTTAATAATACTAAAACTATTATAAATGCTGTTAATATTAGTGTAATAAAAAAGCTAAGTCGATTAAACTTATTTATACTTTTATTATAAAATAGTCTATTTAACATTACACTATATGATAAACAATTTGTGTTTGATTTTTTATTTTTTTAATCTCATTTATATGAAGATTTGGAAATTCCAAATTCATAAGTTCTTGAATCGTTTGAATATTATTTAAAGCAAGATGCTTTAAAATTATACCTCTATATGCTTTTGCCCAATGACTTACAACTTTGCCATCTTTTATAAATTTCATAGTAATATATGGTTGTTTTGGGACATAAAACTTATCATAATATCCAGCTCGTAAATCAATAATATCTTCCCCTAAATATTGATCAAGTGCCTCAGAAAAGTTTTGTTTATAAAATTTCTCTACAGATATATTAGGAAGTTTTGCACCTTGTTTAAATTTATAATCAGGTATTAAATCAGCTGCACTAATTGGTCCAAATAGGTTTGAAAATAATACAACATTGTCATCACAATATTTTTTTGCTTCACTATTTAACTCTTCATATCCTAAATAATCAAATGCAACTCCAGTATATCTTTGAATTGCTTTCATTGTTGGCTTATGTAAAATAGAAGAGCTATATTTTAAGACTTCTGATTCTTTTTTTATACCAAACCAAGATGAAAGTTGTGAAGTTGAGCTTTTTTTTAATAACTCCTCATACTGTTTTACAATCTCATCTCTATAACTAAAAAGATTAGGAAATATAAAATTATCTTTACAATATGTTTTATTATCTCCACCCTCTTTTTTTGTTTCTGCTGGGGCTAAAAGTATCTTCATTATAAAACTTTAATAGCCTTTTGCATCAATTCTATATGGTAATTTTCTTGATAATTTATAAAATCAAAGAATTTAGCCAACTCTTCATCATTAACTGCAGCTGCTAATTGTGCACACATCTCTTTTGCACCTTTTTCCTCTTCAATACCATCAAGCATAAACTGCTTAATATCAGTTTTTGTATAAAGTTCTTTGATTATAGTTCTTGGTATATTTAAGATTCCCATTTTTGCTAACATATTACCAAAACATTTTAGATGAAAATGTGATTCATCAACTAAATCTTGATAAACATCATTTAATACAATATTATCTCCATGAATTTGCATATAAAAATAAACCATAATAAGCTCATACTCTTTATAACTTTCTTCAAATAAGAAATATGTAAGAGCATCTGTTTGCTTTTTATCTAAATTTTTATCTTCATATTTTCTTTGTTTATTAAATGCTGTAATTTCTTGATTATTCTTTTCATCTTTTAACAATTTTTCAAGTGTTACAATCATATAGTATTCATCACTTATAATTCTAGAAAACAAAGTTGATTCACCATATTGTCTAAGTGCAATTTTAATCTCATTTATTAAATATTCAAAATACTCAAACGTAGTCTTTTTTTCTATTTCAATACCATACTTACTATAATCATACTCAATATTATTTGCTCTTAAATCTTGAGCTAGCCATTTTAAATGTCTAAATAATATATTTGAAAAATCATATAATGTATCTTTTATTTTTGGATCATTTATTGCAAATGATGAATAAACCATTTTTAACCATAATTCATGCTTTAATTGAAATAATTCTTTATTGTTCATTGTTTTGTTCCTCTTCTTGTGGCATAGATAACCCTTGACAACTCTCTTGCATACTCATCTTGTAAAGCTCATCTTTATTACCTTTTTGTCTATTTTCATAGTTAATCCAACAAGCATCACAACTAAGTAATACCATAGTACTACATATTCTTAATTGCTCCGGTGCATGTTGAAGTTTTTCCATCATTTTATTCTTGGCAATTTTTGCATTTACTACGGTATCGCCTTTTATCATCTCTGTAAAAATAGATCCAGCTACAACTGTATCTGTACATCCATTTGTACCAAATGAGATTTTTTCGATAATATCATTTTCAATTTTCATATACATTGATACAAACTCATCCGTTTGTTCATCATATGCTACTCCCGCACAATTTAGATCTTCTAAATTACCATAGTTTCTTGGATTCATCATATGATCTAAAATTTCATTTGTTACTTCTGGAGTAACCTGCTTTGCTATCTCTTCATTTGTCATTATTTATATTTTCCTATTTTAATATTGGTGATTTCTTTGCGCATCTACAATAATTGTAGTTCCAGTTGAGTTTGAAAAATCATTTGAACATAGTAAACTTACAATCTTAGCTACGTCATCATCATTTGTAGGCTCAGTCTCATTTGAAGATACACAATTTATTCTTATACCATACTCTTCTAATTTTGCTGCTTTTGCTGTAGCATATGCATTAAGTGCTGCATTTGCTGCAAGATATCCTGTATCTTGATTAACTACACTACTAAGATATATAAATGTTGGATCAATACCTAGTTTTAAAAATGGCAATACTGCATCTAAAAGTTCTCTGTGTTTTAAAAAGTTATTATCCATGTACTCATCTAAAGTTGGTTTTTTATCATCTTTTTTATCATTTGGATTACTTACAACAATATCAATTCCACCATAGTTTTTGATCGTTTCATCAACTACCTCTTTTATATTTTTATCATCAACTTCAACTACAACAGCTCCACTATTAGTAAGCTCTTGAACTATTTTTATTCCCATATTTGTATTGGAGTTTCGAATAAGTGCTACTTTACCACTATAAATATCAAGTTCTGATTCAATTATAATAGATTCATTTTCTATTTGCTTAATTTCATCTTCCGTAAAAGATTCATATCCACCTAAAGCATCACATTTCAACATTGCACTAATAGTATTTGATACTACAGTTTGTGTTTTATAAAGTGAAGATAAACTTGAAGCATAAGATATAACTCCAAAATTCTCCCATACTGCCCATGATGGTACAATTTGATCTTCATCTTGCATATACTCTTCAATAGATTGTGTTGTATTTTCATTTATTATTAAAGCATCTTGCCCTAAAAGTTGTACACTATATGATGTTAATGGAGCTTGTGAAGCTAAACTATCAAGTTTATCAAAATTTGAAAAATGTATAGCTTTTTTACTATCATCAAATTTTGCAAGAAGTGGATTTTGAGAGTAATCACTTAGCTTTTTTCTCATATATGCAAATACTTCTAAATTTGTTTGAAGTGGTATATCTTTATTTTTTGTTTTATATACATCAATAATACAATTACTCGCTTTTTCAAAAATATTTCCAATAGAATCAAGTAATGATTTACTTATATCTTCAACATCATCCCCACAAACAATAGCCCCATGTTTTACTAAATATTGTCCAGCTTTATTTTCTACTTTTATTATATTTTCATAACAAGTTTGGACATCATTTCCAAAAGTTAAAGTTGTATTATCTTTTAAAATAATTGCATCTATTTCTTCTAAATTTAGTTGTTTAATCTTTGAAATATAATCTTTAATTAGTTCAAATTCCATTGGCATATATGGTAATATTAAAATTGTATCACCATATATATCTTTCATGATTTGTTCACTATTTTGTAAATGTGAAATAGTTGCAATTGAACTTATTGTTGAATTTTGAACATAAGTATATGGTAAAACTGCATGTAAAATTGATTCAAGAGGTGCTTGTAAAAATGAAAAAATATCAATACTATTCATAGATTTTTGTGCAACAATTTGCTCAATATCTTCTATAGCAATAGTATAACTACTATCTTGATCATCTTGAATTGTTATAAATGCTTCATTTTGACTAAAAATATTTTCTTGATTATGTTTTATAGAACATAAAGAAAAATCACCTAAAAGTCTATGTTGATGTTGCTTTAATAAGTTATTTAAATATTGTAATTTTGCTATATTATTTGTATATTTACTAAACTCATCTTGATTAAATTTATTTTTCATTTGCTACCTTTTATTCAAACTATTTAAAGTAGCATATTATATCTAAACCATTATAAATTTTTAAATTGTTCGAAGATAGTCCAAGAAGGATCATTTTGTATATGAAAATCTATCTTTTTTGTAGGATCATTTTTAAAATAATCAATACAATAATTTACAATATCCTTGGCATCTTTACAATAAATATAAAATTTATAAAGTCCATGGTCTATATCATTAATTACATATAATATTTTTTGTTCTAATTCTAACTTATCCAAAGTAGTTTTTTCAAATCCCATAAAAAATCCAAGAGTACTAATTTCTGGAAATAATATATCATCCCTTGTTGTATATTTATGTGTTATTGTTAAAAGTTGAGGAAAATCTTTTTTATTCAGATCTTTATCTTCACATATTTTTAATATTCTATTTAAATTTTTTGTTTGTTTTAAATAACTGTTATTTTCATTCATTTTTATTTTTCCTCACTTATATGTAAACCTGCACAATATCCACTAGCCCAAGCAAAAGCAAAATTATATCCACCCCTATGCCCAACTATATCTAAGGTTTCACCAGTAAAATATAAATTATCTATGTTTTTACTTTGCATAGTTTGACTATTTATTTGAGAAGTATCAACTCCTCCTCCACTAGCTTCTGCATGTTTAAAACCATGAGTTGAAGATATTTCAAATCTCATATTTTGAAGATTATTAACTGTTTGCTTAATACTATTTGAACTAACAATATTTATAAGCTTTAATGGTATTAATCCAACTAAAATATCTTCTATAGATTTATATGAATTATTTTTTTGAATATTTGCTAATAGTTTTAGAAGTTGTGCTCTTGTATAAAGAGGGAGTAAATTTATATTTATTTGTACATTTTGATTATTGCTTAATTGATATGATGCAAGTGTTGATATATCTAAAATAGCAAATCCAGAAACACCATATTTAGTAAATAAAACATCTCCTTTTACAACTGTTTTGAGTTGATTATTGATATATAAACTAACTTCGCTATACAGTTTTACACCAAATAATCTTGAACATATTGGTGCATCTATCTCAAGTCCTACAAGTGCAGGGTATGGCTTAATAATATTATGATTAAAAAATTTGGCAAATTTTAATCCATCATTAGTAGATCCCAATTGTGGAGAAGCTTGTAGTCCTGTAGATATTACAAGTTTATCAAATATTTTATTATTGATTATAAATTTTGTATTTTCATATTTAATATCTTCAACTATATAATTAAATACAAAATTTATACCCAAATCATTTGCTTTTTGTTCAAGTATCTTAGTAACAGATTTTGCTTCATTACTAAGTGGATAAACTTTACCATCATCTTTTATATCAAGTATAAGTCCTAAGTCATTAAAAAACTTCTGTGTTTTTTCAAAATTAAATCTTTCTAAACAACTATTTACAAATTTTGGATCTTTTCCATAATAGTTTTTGCTTGTAAAAGTTGTATTTGTAATATTACATCTGCCATTTCCACTAGCAAGAATTTTTCTACCTAATTTATCATTTTTTTCAAAAACAGTAATATTTAAAGAGGGATTTATTTGTTTTGCAGTAATTGCAGTAATTAGTCCAGATGCTCCTGCACCAATTACCGCAATATTTGTTCTAGATTGTATTTTCATACTTTATAATCTTGCGCTTATGCACAAGATTTAAGAATCAGAGTTCTTTTTAGCTTTTGCCGCTCTTCTTCTAAGACTTGGGTCTAGTTCTCTTTTTCTAATTCTAATAGTCATAGGAGTAACTTCAACAATTTCATCTTCTTCAATCCACTCCATTGCAAGCTCTAAACTCATCTCTCTATGAGGAATAATTTTAATTGCTTCATCTGCTCCACTAGATCTAACATTTGATTGTTGTTTTGCTTTTACAGGATTTACATCAAGGTCATTTTCTCTTGCATGCTCACCTACAATCATACCACCATATACTTTATCTTGTGGTTTAATAAACATAGATCCTCTATCTTGAAGATTAAAGATTGAATATGCTACTGCTTCACCTTGCTCCATAGAAACTAATGCACCATTCATTCTACTTGTAACAGTTCCAGAATATGGTCTAAATTCTAAAAATGAGTGATTCATAACCCCCTCACCTTTAGTTGCAGTTAAAAACTCATTTCTATAACCAATTAATCCACGAGCTGGAATTTCAAACTCAACTCTTGTTTGACCATCACCCATTGGAACCATATTGCTCATTACAGCTTTTCTTTTTCCTAGAGCTTCAATAACTGCACCACTAAATTCATCTGGAACATCACATACAAGATGCTCAAATGGCTCCATTTTAACACCATCTATTTCTTTTACAATAACTTCTGGTCTTGAAATTGAAAATTCAAATCCTTCTCTTCTCATATTTTCAGCTAAAATAGTGATTTGTAATTCACCTCTACCTTTTACTTTAAATGCAGCTTCACCTTGAGGTTCATAAGCCATAGCGATATTTGTATTCATCTCTGAAGCTAATCTCTCATCGATTTTATTTGAAGTTACATGCTTACCTTCCGTACCAGCTAATGGAGAATCATTAACTGCAAATGTTACTTCAAGTGTAGGTTCTTCAATATGCATAGGATCAAGTGGCATAGGATTTGATGGATCACATAAAGAATCTCCAACATCAATAGTTTCAAACCCTGCAACAGCAACAATATCACCATGACCAGCTTTTTCTATATCCATTCTTTCTAAACCTTTAAATCCAATAAGTTTAGAGATTCTTCCTTTGATTTGCTCACCATCAGCTTTTACTAAAGTTACAGTTTCTCCCATAGCTACAGTACCATTAAATATTCTAGCAATTCCTATTTTACCAATAAAATTATCATAATCAAGTGTAAATACTTGAAGTTGAAGACCATTATCATCACTACCTTTTGGAGCAGGAACTTCTTCTAAAATCATTTTAAACAATGGTTTTAAATCTACATTTTCATCTTCGATATTCTTTTTTGCATAACCATCTCTTGCTGCAGCATAAACTACAGGAAATTCAAGTTGATCTTCAGTTGCACCCATTTGATCAAATAGGTCAAATACTTCATCAACAACTCTATCTGGTTCTGCTGCTGGTTTATCAATCTTATTTACAACAACAATTGGTCTATGTCCAAGTTCTAATGCTTTTTTAACAACAAATTTAGTTTGAGGCATAACACCCTCTTGTGCATCAACAAGTAATAAAACTGAATCAACCATTTTTAAAACTCGCTCTACCTCTCCACCAAAGTCAGCATGGCCTGGAGTATCAATAATATTAATTCTCACACCCTCATAATCAATAGCTGTATTTTTAGAAAGAATTGTAATTCCTCTTTCTTTTTCAATATCATTACTATCCATCATTCTTTCTTCTGTATCTTGATGCTCTGTAAATGTACCTGATTGTTTTAATAACTCATCCACAAGTGTAGTTTTACCGTGGTCAACGTGTGCAATAACTGCAATATTTCTAATGTCTCTCATATGTTTCTCTTTAATATAATTTTCGCGATTGTATCTAAAGTTAGCTTAAGGTTAAGAATAAAATAAAAAGTAAAAGTTTATATAGATTTATTAAAATCCATATAAACCTGGGAATATAATAACACTTGCAAGTACAAGCATCTGTATTAAAATAAAAGGAATAACACCTTTATATATATCTAAAGTCCTCACTTCAGGTGGGGACACCCCTTTTAAATAAAATAAACTAAATCCAAAAGGTGGGGTTAAAAATGAAGTTTGTAAATTCATTGCAATTAATATTGCAAACCATAATGGGTTTATTCCTATAGTTTCTGCAATTGGTAATAAAATAGGTACAACAATATATGAAATTTCAATAAAATCAATAAAAAATCCAAGTATCATAATTAATAACATAGATAAAATTAAAAATCCCCATTTTTCACCTGGAAGTCCAAGCATAAATTCTTCAACAATAGTATCTGCTCCAGTATATACAAATACCATAGAAAATGCTGTTGCACCAATTAAAATAGCAAATACCATAGATGTGATTTTTACTGTTTCTTTTGCACTATCCATAACTAAACTTATTGATAATTTTCTATACATAAATGCTAAAAGTAATCCACCAACTGCTCCTACTGAAGCTGATTCTGTTGGCGTTGCAATACCTGCAAAAATTGATCCTAATACAAAAACAATTAACATCAATGGAGGGATAATAGCAACTAATGCTTTTTTTATAGTTGTAGATTTTAATTCTGCTTCATCAATTGGCATTGCAGGAGCTACATCTGATTTTAAATATGATATAACTAAAATATAAAGTATATATGTTCCAACTAATGCAACTGCAGGCATAACTGCAGCTTTAAAAAGATCTCCAACTGGTAATCCAAATACATCACCAAGTATAATAAGTATAATTGATGGTGGAATAATTTGACCTAAAGTTCCAGCTGCACAAATCGTACCAGTTGCAAGTTCTTTACTATATCCATATTTTAACATCACTGGAAGTGAAATAACTCCCATTGCAACAACACTTGCTCCAACTACTCCAGTAGAAGCTGCTAGCATTGTTCCTACAATTACAGTACTAATAGCAATTCCACCACGAACAGAACCAAAAAGAGTTCCCATAGCTTCAAGTAATCTTTCAGCAAGTTGAGATTTTTGTAAAACTATACCCATAAATATAAATAATGGAACAGCCATTAAAATTGTATTTGTCATAATTGAATACATTCTAAATGGCATCATAGAAAACATAGAGAAAAATTCTTGTGTTACTTCTACAAAAGTACCACCATCAGGAATAATTTCAAAAAATGCTGCAATAAATCCAAACAACATAGAAACTGCACCAAATGAAAAAGCAACAGGGTAACCAACTGCAAGAAGACCTAATGCAGCCAAAAACATATAAATACCTATCATACTTTTTCACCTTTGTAAATTCTTACATTTTTTAATATATACCCCATAGCACTTAAAATAAGAAAAATAAAAGATAAAGGAATCATAGCTTTAATAATCCATCTATGAGTTAAACCTCCTGGATCTTCTGAGATCTCATTTACATCATAAGCATCAAATACATATTCATAAGATCCAAATACAATTAATAAAGCAAAAGGTAATAAAAAAAGAATTGTTCCAACAATATTTATAACTGCTCTTTTTTTATCACTTAATCTATCATAAATAAAATCAACTCTTACGTGAGCTTCTTCTTTAAGTGCATATGCTATTCCAAATAAAAACATCACAGAGAATAAGTGCCACTCCATCTCTTGCATTCCTACACTACTATTAGAAAATAGATATCTTGCAACTACATCAAAAAACACATTGAGCATCATAAGAAGCATTACAATACCTGTAATACTTCCTACAATATCAGTAATTTTATTTAAAGATTTTTCTATCAATTTTAAACTATTTTACTAAATCACAAGTTTGAATATATCCATATTCACCCATTTTTGACCATGCTCTTGCATCTTTCATAAATGCTTGTTGATTTTCATAAATCTCTTTAAACAATTTATTTTTTGCTGCATATTTAGCAAATACTTCATCAGTAGCTTTTTTCATAGCTTTTACAACTGGAGCTGGAAATGATTTTACTTTTATATTTGGAAAATCTGTTTTCATTTTTGCCCATGCTTTTGCTGAATCTGCAAAGTTTTCATAATACATATCTGCAGCTGCAGCTTTCATTGCAGTTACTAAAATAGCTTGATTTGCTTTACTTAACTTATTAAATGCTCTTTTATTTATCATAAATTGCATCTCAGAAGCTGGTTCATGCCATCCAGTGTAGTAATATGGTGCAACTTTATGAAATCCCATTTTGATATCCATACCAGGTCCAACCCATTCAAGTGCATCAATAGTACCTCTATCTAAAGAAGTATATAATTCACCTGCAGGAATATTTGTAACATTAACTCCAAGTTTTGCCATAACTTCACCAGCAAGTCCAGGAATTCTCATTTTTAGACCTTTTAAATCGTCAACAGTTTTGATCTCTTTTCTAAACCATCCACCCATTTGAACACCAGTATTTCCACCAGGAAAATTTAAAATACCAAATTTATCATATACTTCTTTCATATATTTCATACCATCACCATAATAGAACCATGCATATTGCTCTTTCATAGTCATACCAAATGGTACAGTTGTAAACCAAATAGTATTGATATCTTTACCTTTCCAGTAGTATGATCCAGAGTGACCCATTTGATATTGACCACCTTTAACCATATCTAAAATTCCAAGAGCTGCTTTATGTTTCTCTTTTCCTTCTACTTTAATGATAAATTTTCCACCACTCATCTGCTTAACCATTGCAGCTAATTTTGCTGGTGGTGAAGCTAGAGGAGTTAAAGTTGAAGGCCAAGTTTCAGCCAACTTCCACTTTACAGTTTTTGCTGCGCTTGCAGGTATTGCTACTAGTAAAGCTGCGGCTGCAACTATACCAATCATTGTTGATTTTAATTTCATATTCATCCTTTTTTTGAATTTAATCTTTTTGTATACAATCATCAAAAAGATATTGATGATCTTTTGGCAAGCTATTATAAAGTAAGTTAGCTAAATCTTGTATTTCCCAAAGAGCAGATTTACCACTTCTTAAACTAATAAAGTTTTGTAAACTTCTTGCATTTATTGTCCAAGTTAGTTCTGTTTTATAACTTTCTGGTAAACAATATTTTGCTTTATCATTAGCAACTCCGTCTATTAGCATAAGTCTTAAATTTTCCAAGGCTACAACTGAAGCGAAATCTACACCTAAAACTTGAGTAAATACCAAATACTTTGAAGCTCTTTTCATATGAGTATCAGCATATACTTCAGAAGGATTAGTATATTTTTGTTTTAGTTCAAGCATACTCATACCATCAGTAAAACTATCTTCATCTTTTAATTCTTTTAATGTATATCTTGTTGATTTTACACTTGGACTTGCCATTCTATGACGAGCAAGTTCTTGAAGTAAAGCACGACTAACTCCACTAATATAAAATGTGTAAGTAAGATGTTCTAATGTTGAAGCATGTTTAAATTTATTTCCAACTCTATTAATTAAATCTTTGTCTTTTTCTCCACCATCATCACTTTTATCAAAACTTTGCCAACAAGTTCGTATAGCGTGAGCACAAACTTCAAGTGAAGAATGCTGTAATAAATTTACTTCCATAGTTAATCCTAAAATTTTTATTTATTATAGGTAAATTGAGTTTAGAGTTTGTTTTTAAAATTTGATTTATTTATATTTTTCTATTCTATAGCCATTCGCAGTATGATTTTTTATTATATCACATGGCAATTTTTTACGAAGTTTATTTACAAGTTGTCTTACATATCCATATTCTACATCCATACCCCAAACGTATGCTTCTATATATTCATTGCTTACTGTTTGACCAATGTTTTTAACTAATATATGAAATAAAGCTTTCTCTTTAATTGTTAAATGTAACTCTTCATTTTTCACATATAAAGTTTCTTTAATTAAGTCATATTCACATTTTCTTGCAACTTGTACTATATGAGAATTATGATTAAAAATTTGATTTACTTTAATTACCAATTCTTTTATATCAAAAGGTTTTTTTATATAATCTTGACACCCTATTTCATAAGCTTTTTCAATACTATCTATAGTACTATCTCCACTTATTATAAATATAGGTGCATTTATTTTCAATGATTTTATAGATTGAACTACTTCTAAACCATTCATATCTGGTAGATTTAAATCTATAAAATATATATCATACCTATTACTAATTGAACTAATTGCATCAACACCATTTGTAAATGAAGCAACATTAAATCCAATCGTTGTAAGTGTTTTCGTGATTTGATAGTTTAAATCAACATCATCTTCTACTAAAAATATTCTCATAAAGTGATTGTACAATATTTATTGTTTAATTTGTGTAACTTTTATTATTTATTTTTATCCTTTGAGAATGTGTTAAGGCAACCGCAATCGCATCAGTAATATCTAGAGGCTTTATCTCTTTTTTTATATTTAATAATCTTTTTACCATAAATGCCACTTGTTCTTTTTGTGCTTTTCCATTCCCTGTAACTGCTTTTTTAACCTGAAGTGGTGTATATTCTGAAAAATTACCAAACTCTTGTAAAACTTTTAACGATAATGCACCTCTAAATTGAGCTAATTTAATAACAGATTTTGGATTAAATGCATAAAACATATCTTCTATTGCAACTTCATTTATAGTATGTTTTGAAAAAATTAAATCTAAACCTTCTACAAGTTCTACAATTTGATGTTGTAATGTTCTTGTTTTCATTTTAATTAATCCTGCTTCAATTAGCTTTACACTTTTCACATCTTTTTCAATGATTGCATAACCACAGTTTATAGTACCTGGATCAATTCCTAATATTTTCAATTCACACCTTATTATTAAACTTTTCACTAAATATTCACAAGTTATTCACATATATTTTTCATAATATAATAAGTTTAATAAAAATTTAGATAAAATAAATAAAAATTAATTAAAAAGTATGCCAATTTATGACCACAAGTAAGATTTTAAATATTTTAAAACAAGAAGCAACCTCTCAAGACTATGAAAGGTTTTTGAAACAACTTATTTATAAAAAACCATCTAGTGATGAAAATATAGCTATATTTGAAGTACCTAATAAATATATTGCTTCTTGGATAAAAACAAAATTTACTCAAACTATTCAACACTGTTTTGAAGAAGAAGTTGGATATAAACCAAAAATAGAAATTCGAGTAGTTGGACAAAAAAGAAAAACAAAAAAAGAACTTCTTGATAATATTGCTGCACAAAATAATAGTGCAGAAAGTACTATATTAAATGCATCATATACTTTTGATTCATTTGTAGTTGGTCCATCAAATCAGATGGCATACAATGCTTCACTTGCAGTTTCTAATAAAATTGGAGTTTTATATAATCCATTATTTTTATATGGTGGAACTGGCCTTGGTAAAACTCACCTTTTACAAGCTATAGGAAATAGTGCAGTTGAAAATGAAAAAACTGTAATATATGTAACTATTGAACAATTTATGAATGATTTTACCTTTTCGATTAAAAATAAAAATATGGATCATTTTAGAAATAAATATAGAAAATGTGATTTGCTTCTTATAGATGATGTACAATTTTTAAGTGGAAAAGAGCAAACACAAGAGGAGTTTTTCCATACATTTAATGAACTTCATGGAAATCAAAAGCAAATTGTTTTAACTTCAGATAGACTACCATCTCAGATAGCTGGCCTTGTTGATAGATTAAAAAGTAGGTTTGAATGGGGATTAACAGCAGATATAAAATACCCTGAACTTGAAACAAAAATTGCTATTATAGAAAAAAAGAGTGAGCTAAATGGTATTGAGCTTAGTCGTGATGTTATAAACTATATAGCGACTAATCTTGATAACTCTGTAAGAGAAATAGAAGGTGTTCTGATTCGTATAAATGCAAATGCAACATTATTAAACCAAGAGATTAATATTGATCTTGCAAAATCAATTTTAAAAGAACAAATCAAAGAACAAAAAGAAAATATCAAAATTAATGATATAATAGAAACTGTTGCTAGAGAATTAAATATAAAACCATCAGATATAAAATCTAAAAAAAGAACAGCAACTGTAGCAAATGCAAGAAGAAGTGTGATATATCTAGCTAGAAAACTTACACACAACTCTATGCCAGATATTGCAAAAGTACTAGGTATGAAAGATCATAGTTCAATATCTAAAAATGTACAAAAAACAAATGAACTAATTGAGATTGATGAAACATTTAAACTCAATTTAGAAAATTTAAAAAATAAAATTGTAAACCAAGAATAAAGGGAGTGATAAAAAAGTATTAAAAGATTATGTGAATAGATGTGAACATCCTTTCAATAGTTGAACCTTTAAAAAGTTTCGTTAAAATCGAAATAGTTTCAGTGTTTTCATCTATTCACATTAACTACTACTATCACTACTTAAAAAGAAATATAAAAGGAAAGAATATGAAGTTTAATATTGAGAAGTCAAGATTTGAAAATATAATTGCATCAATGCAACCATTTTTAGAAAAAAAAGATGCTAGTTCTATCACTTCACATATATATTTAGAAGTATCGAATCAAACTCTAACTATAAAAGCAACTGATTATGAAATGGGTCTATTAGCAAATATAGATAATTTAATTGATAGCCAAGATGGTAAAGCAACAACAAATGGAGCAAATTTATTAAATATTATTAGAAGATTAAAAGATTCACAAATATTAATTGAAGCACTTGATAATCATATACATATTAAACAAAATAGATCTAATTTTAAATTACCAATGTATGATGCAAATGAATATCCTTCATTTCCAAGTAATCAAGATTTACAAACTTTAAATATTGATACAAAACATTTAATAAGTAGTTCTAAAAAAATTATACCTGCTATTGATAATAATAACCCAAAATTTGAGTTAAATGGAGCATTAATTGATATTAAACAAAATAATATTAACTTTGTAGCAACTGATACTAGAAGATTAGCAGTTTCTCATATTCCAAATGAATCAAATCATGTTACACAAATTATAATACCAAAAAAAGCAATAATTGAAATTCAAAAACAATTTTTTGATGAAGCTACAATCTCTTATGATCAAACAAATTTAATAATTAAAAATGAAAATAAACAATTTTTTACAAAATTAATAAATGGAAAATTTCCTGATTATCAAAGAATTATACCAACATCTTTAAAATATAATTTAACTTTACCAAAAGATAAGCTTGTAGAATCAATCAAACTGGTAACTTCACTTTTTTCAAATATAAAAATTACTATTCAACCAAATGGATTAATATTTGAATCTTTAGATGAAGATACAGATGCTAATACACAAATAGATATTGATTTAGATATTCAAGAAGAATTTTATATAGCAGCAAATGCTAAATATTTATTAGATTTTTTAAGTATGGTTGACGGTGACACTATAAAAGTAGGTTTTAATGAATCAAATTTACCATTTTATTTAGAAAATGGAAACTTTTTTACTATTGTAATGCCAATAGTATTAGAAAAATAAAAAGAGGATAACAATATGAGTCAAGAATATGGCGCTAGTAATATTAAAGTTTTAAAAGGTCTTGAAGCTGTAAGAAAAAGACCAGGTATGTATATTGGAGATACTAGTTTTGGTGGTCTTCATCATATGGTTTATGAAGTTGTTGATAACTCTATAGATGAAGCTATGGCTGGATATTGTGATACTATTAAAATAACTATTACAAAAGATAATAGAATAATAGTATCTGATAATGCCAGAGGTATTCCAACAGAGATGCATCCAACAGAAAAAAAATCTGCTGCAACTGTAGCTCTTACAGTTTTACATGCAGGTGGTAAATTTGATAAAGATACATATAAAGTATCTGGTGGATTACATGGAGTTGGTGTTTCTGTTGTAAATGCATTATCTAGTGAACTTAAAATGACTATTCATAGAGATGGACAAATTCATTATCAAGAATTTGAAATAGGTATTCCAAAAGAAGATTTAAAAGTAATTGGAACTACAAAAAAAACTGGTACAACAATTGAATTTAAAGTAGATACAACTATTTTTGAAACTAATGATTATTCTTTTGAAACTTTATCAAAAAGATTTAAAGAAATAGCATATTTAAATCCAGTTATTACGATTGAACTTAAAGATGAAAGAATAAATGTAAAAGAAGTTTATCATTTTGAAGGTGGAATTAAAGAGTTTGTTGAAAGTTTAAATAAAACTCAAGCAGTAACTCAAGCAATAACATTTTCTGATAAAGTAGAAGATATGGAAGTAGATATTGCATTAATGTACAATGATACATTTACAGAAAAAACACAATCTTATGTAAATAATATTAGAACAATAGATGGTGGTACTCATGAAACTGGATTTAAAGCTGGATTAACTAGAGCTATTGTTAATTATGTTAAACATAATGCAGCTGCTAGAGAAAAAGATACAAAAATTACTGGTGATGATGTTAGAGAAGGTTTATGTGCAATTGTAAGTGTAAAAGTACCTGAACCACAATTTGAAGGTCAAACAAAAGGTAAACTTGGTAATTCATATGTAAAACCAGTTTGTCAAAAACTTACAAATGAGATGTTATCTAAATATTTTGAAGAAAATCCATCAAATGCAAAAGCAGTAATGGAAAAAGCTTTAATGGCTGCACGTGGTAGAGAAGCTGCTAAAAAAGCTAGAGATCTTACTAGAAAAAAAGATTCTATGAGTGTAGGTACACTTCCTGGAAAACTTGCAAATTGTCAAAGTAAAGATCCAGAAATTTGTGAATTATATCTAGTGGAAGGGGATTCTGCTGGAGGTTCTGCTAAACAGGGTCGTGATAGAGTTTATCAAGCTATTTTACCACTAAAAGGTAAAATTTTAAATGTAGAAAAAAGTAGACTTGATAAAATTTTAAGATCAGATGAGATTAAAAATATGATTACAGCACTTGGTTGTGGAATTGGTGAAGATTTTAATGAAGATAAAATTAGATACCATAAAGTTATTATTATGACAGATGCCGATGTTGATGGTAGTCATATTCAAACTTTACTTTTAACATTTTTCTTTAGATTTTTAAGACCTGTTATAGATAAAGGTTATTTATTTATAGCTCAACCACCACTTTATAGATACAAAAAAGGTAAGAATGAGACATATTTAAAAGATAATACAGCACTTTCTAATTATCTTATTGAAAATGGTTTAGAAAGTTTTGAGTTTGAAGGTATGGGATATAATGATTTACTTGATATGTTTAAAATTGTAGCTTCATATAGAGCTATGCTTGAAAGTCTTGAAAAAAGATATTCTTTAGTTGAAGTACTTAAATATTTAATTGAAAACTCTGATTTAGTTAGTCTAGATTATACAAAATTATATGATGTAGTAAAATCTTTTCTAGATAATAAGGGATATAATATATTAAGTAAAACTATAACTGATGAAAAAATTCATCTTTTTGTTCAAACTAAAGAGGGTCTTGAAGAGTTGTTAATTGATGATGAACTTTTTGCATCACCATATTTTAGTGAAGCTACATATATCTTTAGTAAATTAAATGAAAGAGATTTAACTTTATTTAATGGTAGAGATTTAATAGAAATACTTGAAGAGATTGAAGGATATGCTAAAAAAGGTGCATATATTCAAAGATATAAAGGTTTAGGTGAAATGAACCCAGAACAACTTTGGGAAACTACAATGACTCCAGATAATAGAAGATTATTAAAAGTGACTATTGAAGATGCAGTGGTAGCTAGTGATACATTTACATTATTTATGGGTGATGAAGTTGAACCTAGAAGAAAATATATAGAAGATCATGCAAAAGATGTTGAACATCTTGATGTATAAAGGATAAAAATGAAATATGGACAAAAAGAGATACAAGAGTTTGATATAAATGCAAAAGAAAATTTTTGGCCAAATGAACATAAAAAAAGTTATGTAATTAATATAGAATTACCTGAATTTATGTGTTTATGTCCAAGAAGTGGATATCCTGATTTTGCAACTATAAAATTAAAATATACACCAAATAAAAAAGTTATTGAGCTAAAAGCTCTAAAACTTTATATAAACTCATTTATGAATAGATATGTATCACATGAAAATTCTGCAAATGAGATTTTTGATACTTTATATAAAAAATTAAAACCAAAGCATATGAGTGTAATAGCAGATTTTAATCCTAGAGGAAACGTTCATACTGTTATAGAAATAGATAGTAAAAATATGTAAGGAGTGATATCTTGGAAAGATTAGTAACAACAAGTGATGCTGCTAAATTACTAAATCTTTCAATACAAGGTATTCACTATCGTATAAAAAAAGGTCAACTTCGTTCTAAAAAAGAAAATGGTAGAGTTTTTGTCTATATAGATGAAAAAAATATTTCTGCTATTTCACAAAAGAATCATAATGAAAATTCAGTTGATCATTATCAAACTATAATTAATTTAAAAAATGAACAAATAGTTCAAATTAAATCTACTCTTGATATGGTAATTAAACAGTATAAAAAAGAGATAAAAAGATTAGATAAAAATCAAGAAAAGATGATAGAGGTATTTAAATCAGAAATTAAACTTCTTCAACAAGCTTTTAATGAGATGAGATCAATATATCAAATAGAACACAAAAAAGATAAATCTAAAATAGAATTTATTAGTGTAAATGATTTTTTTATATTAATGAAAAAGTATGGTAAAACTGATATTCAAATAAAAGATTTAATTTTAAATAGAATAAAATTAGGTGATAAAAGATTTATTTTTAATAAAGATATAAAAGAATTACTTATATATAAAAGTGATTATATGGACTTAATATAAACATAAAATACATATATTTAAC
>CAZAOJ010000005.1:15776-21057 GCA_964486745.1 uncultured Arcobacteraceae bacterium | reverse complement strand
ATTTAACTAAATAATTGTTACAATCATGTAATAAATTTTTCAAAGGAGAATAAAGTATGAAAAAAATTGTAAGTATGGTAGCAGCAGCTACATTAATGGCTAGTTTAGGCTATGCAAAAGAGGTAAAAATAGGTGTTGTTTTACCAATGAGTGGACCTATTGGTGGATTTGGACAATATGCAAATAAGGGATTGAATTTTGCACATGAATTAACTCCTACACTTAAAAATGGAGATACAGTAAAGTTAATTTTATTAGATAACAAATCTGATAAAATAGAATCAGCAAATGCTGCATCTAAACTTATTTCTAGTGATAAAGTAACGGCTATTATTGGAGCATTGACTTCAACAAATACTATGGCTTTAACAAAAATTGCAGAAGATGGAAAAACTCCTGTTGTTGCACCAGTTGCAACTAATCCATTAGTTACAAAAAGAAGAGCTTTTACAAGTAGAGTTTGTTTTAATGATAACTTTCAAGGTGCAGTTGCAGCAAATTTTGCTTTAAATGATTTAAAAGTAAAAAATGCTGTAGTTATTACTGATGTTAAAAATGACTACTCTATTGGTATATCAAGTGTATTTAAAAGAACTTTTAAAAAAATGGGTGGTAAAATTTTAAAAACAGTTAAAATAAATCAAGGTGATTCTGATTTCAAAGCTATGCTTTCAAATGTAAAATCATTAAATCCTGAATTAATTTTTGTACCATTTTATTCAGCTGAAGTTGCTTTAATAGCAAAACAAGCAAAACAATTAGGTATAAATGCTAAATTCTTAGGTACAGATGGTATGGCTGGTGATAAAGTATTTTTTGAAGTAGGTAAAGATGCAGTTGAAGGTTTTTATGGTACAAACTTATACTCTCCAGATGCTCCAAAAACAACAGAAGCTTCAAAAGTATTTGATGAAAAATTTAGAGCAAAATTTAATGAAGCACCACATCCATTTGGAGTTTTAAGTGCTGAATCATACAATGTAATTATTGCAGCTATGAATGCTTGTAAAGATCCTAGTGATTCTATTTGTGTAAATAAAAATATTAGAGCAACTAAAAACTTTCAAGGTGTTTCTGGTGTAATTTCATTGGATAAAAATGGTGATGCTGTAAGATCTGCAGTTATTGAAACTATCAAAAATGGAAAAGCTGTATACTTAAAAACAGTTAATCCTTAATATAAAAAGCTTTATGGATTTTCCATAGAGCTTATCTTCAAAATATGGAAATATAAAATATATGGATTTATTAACCTTTTTACAACAAGTGATCAATGGTATTAGTGTAGGTAGTATGTATGCTCTTATTGCTATTGGATATACAATGGTATATGGAGTTTTACGACTTATTAATTTTGCTCATGGTGAGATTATGATGGTTGGAGCATTTGTAGGATATACGATGTTGGCAGTTTTTGAAACATCACTTTTAACTGCATCTTTTGTAGCAGTTTTAGTATCAGTTGCAACAGGTGTGTTAACTGATAAAATTGCATATAAACCTTTACGACAGGCTCCTAGAATTTCATTGTTAATTACTGCAATTGGTATTAGTTTCTTTTTACAAAATTCTATTAATGTATTTTTTGGAGGAACAGCAAAGTCTTTTCCTATACCAGAATTTTTTGATAGATTAATTAATATTGGTGGAGTTATATTTACCCCAACAGTAATTATTGTACCAATTATTACTATGATATTATTGATGATATTGTTATATGTGTTATATAAAACAAAGTATGGTATGGCAATTCGTGCTTTAGCATTTGATATTAAAACTGTTTCTTTAATGGGTGTTGATGCCAATAAAATTATTATGTTGGTATTTATTATTGGTTCATCATTAGCCGCAGTTGGAGGAATATTTTGGGCATTATCTTATCCAATACTTACTCCTTATATGGGTATAATGATAGGACTTAAAGCATTTGCAGCAGCTGTACTTGGAGGAATTGGAAGTGTGGGTGGAGCAGTTCTTGGTGGATTTATCTTAGGGTTCACTGAGGTTATGTTTGTTGCATTTTATCCAGAACTTGGTGGTTATAGAGATGCTATTGCATTTGTATTTTTGATTTTAGTACTACTTGTAAAACCAACTGGAATTATGGGTATAAATTTTGAAAAGAGTCGTTTCTAATGGGTAAAATTAATATAAAATTTATTGTATTTATTGCGTTTGCTGTTTTGTTATTAGTATTAGCTCAAAACTCTTTGGATGATTATAGTATACGAATATTAAATAATATTGCAATATTTATAATACTAGCTGCTTCTTATAACTTAATTAATGGAGTTACAGGGCAGTTTTCACTTGAACCAAATGGATTTGTTGCAATTGGAGCTTATGTAACGGCTTTAGCACTTCTTAGTGAAGATATGAAGTGGGAATTATTTCAACTTGAAGATCCAAGTCCAATGATTTTAGCACTAAATTTAGGATTGGTTCCAGCCTTACTTTTAGCTGGAATTGTATCTGCATTAGTTGCATTGACTTTAGCATTTCCAGTTTTTAGAGTAAGAGGTGATTATTTAGCTATTGTTACTTTAGGATTTGGATTTATAATAAAAGTTTTTGCTATAAATTCTCCTGAATTTACAAATGGAGCAATTGGATTAAATGAGATTCCATCAGTAAGTAATCTTTATTGGACAGGGGGGATTGCAATTGCTACAGTTGTAATTATGTTAAATATCGTTTACTCAAAATATGGACGAGCTATGAAAGCAGTTAGAGATGATGAAGATGCAGCTTCGGCTATTGGTATTAATACTATGAAAATAAAAACTTATGCCTTTACAACTTCAGCATTTTTTGAGGGAATTGGTGGAGGTTTACTTGCCATCTTACTTACAACTATATCTCCAGATTTATTTCAATTTTTCTTAACTTTTCAATTATTAATTATTATAGTTTTAGGTGGTTTAGGATCTATGACAGGAGCAATTTTAGGAACTATTTTAGTAATTGGTGGTACAGAGTGGCTTAGATTCTTAGATGGTCATATGAATATTTTTGGATATGATTTAGGTGCTCATCCAGGTCTTAGAATGGTAGTATTTTCAATTATTTTAATTGTAGTAATGTTATTTGCAAGAGAAGGTATTTTTGGTAAAAAAGAATTAAGTGATTTAAATTGGTTTAAAAAGTTATTTGGTAAAAAGGATATTAAATGATTCTTGAGATAAAAGATATTACCAAAACTTTTGGTGGGGTAAAAGCAATTAGTGAAACATCATTTAGTGTGAAGAAAAATGAGATATATGGTCTTATTGGTCCAAATGGTGCAGGTAAAACTACAATGTTTAATATTATTACAGGAAATTATAAACCTACTATGGGTGAAGTTTGGCTTGATGGTAAAAATATAACAAATATGAAAAACTATAAGATAGTTCGTCAAGGAATAGCAAGAACATTTCAAAATATTAGATTATTTTCAAGTATGAGTGTACTTGATAATCTTTTAATAGGTATGGATAATTCTACAGTATATACTTATTTTGAATCAATTTTTAGATTTCCAAGATATTTTTCAAGTGAAAAAAAATCTTATGATTATGTTGTAAAGATTATGGAAAACCTTGGTCTTTTGGAATATAAAGATGAATTGGCAACATCTCTAAGTTATGGTAATCAAAGAAAAGTAGAGATAGCAAGAGCATTAGCAACAAAACCAAAGCTTTTACTTTTAGATGAACCAGCAGCAGGTATGAATCCAAATGAAACAAAAGAATTAGCTCAACTTCTTTTTAGAATAAGAGATGAGTATGATATTACAATTTTGCTGATTGAACATGATATGAAATTTGTAAATCAATTGTGTGATCAAGTTTTAGTTTTAGATTATGGAAAAACTATTTTTCAAGGTCATATAAAAGATGCGATTCAAGATGAAGAGGTAATTAAAGCTTATCTAGGAGATTTTAAACATGCTTAAAATAAATGATTTATCAGTATATTATGGTTTAATTAAAGCAGTTAAGCAGATTAATTTTAAAGTAAAAGATGGACAAATTGTCTCACTTATTGGATCAAATGGAGCAGGAAAAACTTCAACATTGGCTTCGATTGTATCAGATGTAAAAAAAATAGGTGAAGTTATATATGATGGATACGATATATCAAAGCACCCTACTCATAAAGTTATAAAAGATGGTATTGCCTTAGTTCCTGAAGGAAGAAGAGTTTTTATAAATCTTACAGTTGAAGAAAATTTACGAATGGGTGCATATAACAATGATGATAGATATGAAGAGCTAAGAGATCATATGTATACATTATTTCCTAGACTTGTTGCAAAGAAGGATCAATTAGCTGGAACAATGAGTGGTGGTGAACAGCAAATGTTAGCAATTGCAAGAGCATTGATGAGCTCACCTAAACTTCTTATGCTAGATGAACCAAGTCTTGGACTTGCCCCTAAAATTATTGGTGAACTTTTTGATACTATTGTCAAACTAAAAAATGATGGAATTACAATTTTATTAGTTGAACAAAATGCATTTGCGGCACTTGATATTAGCGATTATGCATATGTTCTTGAAAATGGTGAAATTGTGATGCATGATATCGCATCTAATCTTATCAAAAGTGATGAAATTAGACAAAAATATTTAGGAGGATAAGTTAAACTTATCTTTCTAAAATCCTCTTATTTAAATAATCCTTTCTTTTAATCTCTTTATTAATGTTACATTTGTATAACTTTTTAATTTATATATTTAAGCTATAATTTAATATAATATTACAGTTTTATGACATTAAAGGAGAAAACTATGAAAAAATTACTAATTTTGCTATTTTTAATATTAGCACAAGGTATATATGCAAGTAGTGACTATGATAAAGATATTATCGTACTTAACCAATCAAGAGATGATAAAGTCAAAATAGTCTTTAATGAAATGATGCAGTATTATGAAGAAGAAGATGAGAATGCATTTTTCAATTATGTCTGGGAAGATAGGTTTATACAAGACTATATGACTTTTGAAGAGGCTATTGAAAAAGATTTTAGAAATTATGAAATTATCAGTTTTGATAGTTGGATTGATAAAATTACAACGGATGGAATTAAAAAATATCTTTATGTAAAATGGGAAAAAAGATATGAAACTAATGATGGAAGCCGACAAATTACTCAAAAAGGTTATTCAAGATTTTTATTTGATGAGATGAATGGTCAATATAAATTGATTGAAGTAGCTGGAAATCATTTATGGGGAAACTCTTTAGCTGAATGGAGAGATGAAGTTCCAGATATTGTAGGACAAGAAAAAGA